>CAIUCS010000175.1 GCA_903897715.1 uncultured Synechococcales cyanobacterium | reverse complement strand
GCAACGCCCCATAGTGGCATTGAAACTTCTTTTCTATCTTTACTCGGACTGCTCAATACCAAGTTTGAAACCTGGCAGATTGATCAGTTAAACAAAGACCAACGGATCGAGTTAGCTGCTCACTTTGTCCAACGGCGACGGGTTGATGTGCAGCAGTGGCTCGGTGCAGAGGATCAGACCCCATTTCCTGAACGAGTCTCTGAGGAAAAACCCTATCGCCTTTCTAAGGAATATCGATCGCTGTTTGATGGAGTGTATGACTTTGCCAGAGGGTTAGTCAAAGATGCGACGGCTGACATGAGTTATAGCCAAAGGCGTGGACGCTATTGGGCTGCATTGGCTCTGATTCGCTGCGTGATGTCATCACCACAAGCAGCCGTGGCAACTTTGGGACGGCAAGCCCAAAAAGTTACGGTAGATGGCTCCCCTACACTGGTCGATCTCGATCAAGTCGATGATGCCTTGATGGCTAACTACACCCAGGATCCCACAGATCAAGAGCAGACGATGGATGTTTCCCCCTCCCATCCCTTGGATCAAGTGGAAGCAGCCTATACTGCTGCCGATCGTCGTAAACTCAAAGGTTTTATTCAGCTAGCGGAAGCCTTGAAGGGGAAAAAGGACTCTAAAGTACAGGAGGCAATTCAGGTTGTAGATGACCTCCTGAAGGAGGGTTATAACCCGATTCTCTGGTGCCGCTATATCGATACCGCAACGTATGTAGCTGAACAGCTTCAGGAAAAGTTTGAGAAGAAACGGGGTAATCTTCGGGTTCAAGTTATCCACGGAGAACGATCGGGAGATGAACGGGAGGCATTACTGGCAGAACTGACAGAAGCCCCCCAACGGATTTTGGTGGCAACGGATTGCCTGAGTGAGGGGGTTAACCTTCAGGAGCATTTTAATGCGGTCATTCACTATGATTTGCCCTGGAATCCCAATCGTCTGGAGCAACGAGGGGGGCGAGTCGATCGTTATGGTCAAGTTAGTCCTCAGGTCAAAACCTATTTACTCTATGGTCAGGACAATCCAGTTGATGGGGCAGTCCTAGAAGTTTTGATTCGTAAAGCGGTGGAGATTCATCGCACGTTGGGGATTACCGTGCCCGTGCCAATGGACAGCGCAGCGGTTTCAGAGGCAGTGTTTAAGTCTTTGTTCGATCGGGCGACAGACAACACCCAATTATCCTTGCTGGATCTAGCGGATGAGGACTCTAAATCTCCTGTAGAGCAAGTTCACACCAGTTGGGATCGAGCGGTGGAACGGGAGAAGGTTAACCGTACCCGCTTTGCCCAGCGGACTATTAAGCCGGAAGAAGTGGCTCAAGAACTAGAGGAATCTGACGCGGTTTTGGGGAACGAAAAGGATGTTGAACGTTTTGTTTTAGCAGGGTATCGCAGGCTGAAAACCTCCCTCATTGACAAAAAACAGGGATGGCTTTTGCCCCATATCCCCCCAGTGCTTCAGCCTCAACTGGGGAATCAAGAGCGAATGCTGACCTTCAGCCATCCTGCCCCAGAAAACGTGGAATATGTGGGGCGCAATCACCCTCTAGTGGAAGGGCTGGCCCAATACCTGTTGGAAGGAGCCTTAGCCTCTGGGCAAGATGCCCCAGCCGGTCGGTGTGGTTATTTTGTGACAACGGCAGTTACCCAGCACACTGTGCTGTTGCTATTGCGATTGCGACATCTTCTCACCGTGACGCGGAAGCAGCAGACCGATTTATTAACGGAGGAATGTGTGGTGGTTGGCTTTGAAGGCAGTATCAGTGAGCCGTGCTGGTTAGCCCCGGAGCAAGCTCTTAACCTATTCCAAACCGCAGAAACAGTGCCCGATGGAATGCCTGCCGGTTTAAAACAACACCAACTTCAGAACCTACTGGGACAGATCCAGGATTTAGAGTCAGCCTTGGATGAGATTTCCGACCAACGTGCCCAGGCGTTGAGCCAGTCCCACAAACGGGTACGCAAAATCACCAAGGAGGGAGCCGTTAAGGTGCAAGCGCAACGATCGCGGGATCTCTTGGGGGTCTACATTTTGAATCCATCGAAGGGGAGGTAAGGTCATGGCTCCAGTTACCACAAACCTGATTGGTTTCAAACTCGAAGGCAACCTCATCGCCCCTGACCTAACGGCGGATCTGTTGACGGGGAATATGAAGGGACAAGCCCTCCAGGATTTCTGTCCAGAGTCTGGGTTGAAACTGAGTGATGAGATTGCCCTAGCTTGGGGGGATGCCAAAGCCTATTGGGGAGCATTCCAACGGGCTTTAGCCCGCTTACCAGAGTTCGATCCAGCAACCACTATAACCCGTCAACAATGGGTCACTCCTTTGCTCCAGAGTTTGGGCTATTCTCCAGAACGCTTAACGAAAGCGGAAGTGGTGGATGGGCAGACGTTTGAGATTTCCCACTGTGTGGGGCAAAAGGGGAGTGG
>CAIUCS010000174.1 GCA_903897715.1 uncultured Synechococcales cyanobacterium | reverse complement strand
TCCTTACTGATGTGTTGGGCATAGGATGATTGCAAAAAAGGGAGATAGGCAATTTGACGATGAATGTGAACTTGGAAAAAAGCAAGGCTTAGGGCACTTAAATACCGTTGAGCGACCAATGGCTCTGTACCCACGATTCCACTAGGCAAAGTAACCGTGGAACTGTCAGGGAAGTCCCCTAAAAAAGAAAAATGGGTGCCGCGGGGAGCGATCGCCAGATAACGATTGGGTGTTGTCAGCCAGGTGAAGGGTTCTATTTGTTCCAACAGGGCTGGGGTTGTGGAATCATTTCCCCCACCTATTATCATGACGGGTATATTGATGTTGCCCAAACCCTTTGATCCCAGTACACTCCGATTCACTGGATTAATGGCAATAACAGCTCTCACTCTGGGGTCACCATAGGAATTATCGTGAGGGGGTAAGGATAAAACAATACATTGAAGTAACAGGGAAACATTCCACGGATTCATAGCTGATTGACAATCCTTACGGAGTTGGGGAAAATTAAGAGTCCCCCCAGCCACGGTGAGGGCGGTATAACCCCCAAAAGACTGACCAATAACTCCCACCTCCTTTAAGTTAACATTAGCCCTAGGGATGGGATTGGCTTTCAACCACTGTTCCATTTGATTGAGTAGGAATGTTATGTCTAAGGGGCGATCAATAAACTCCTTGGGTGAACTTACCTCAGCGGTGCGTCCAGCCATGAATGCCTTAAATTGGGTACTACTACTGCCTGGATGTTCCGGTATGGCAACTACAAACCCATAGGAAGCCAAGTGCTCTGCTAAATAGGCAAAGGTTGACTGCCCAGAACCAAAACCATGGGAGATCACTACGACTGGGAGGGTTGTGGTTCCATTGATAAAGTTAGAAGGGATATTGGGTAAGTAAAGTCGGGCTGAATAATTGCGACTACGACTAATATCGTTTAAAGCCAGATAGTTAACTTTCCAGGTAAACTTTCCCCGTAATTGGAGATCCGGTAATTGGCTGTAGTTAATGGGCAAATCTTCTATTATTTCCTGACGGGCTTGACGGTCTAAACCATCAATGGCTAACCTGGATTGATTCAGTAGTCGGGTCAGTTCATCGGCGACGGCAAAAACCCGACCCAAGTCAATGCGAATCCCTTGGGTTGGGAACTTGTGTAATACATTCAGTAATGTTAAACCCTCCCGGTCATCTGTCCCTAAAATTATGGAAGCCCGGATAGCATTAAACCCACTTTGTCCTGAAGGAAGTTGGATGATATTCCCTAGCCATTGGAGTAACGTTTCTCCTTGGGGGGAGTATAAAAATTGAGCTACTGCAACTCTACCCAAATCAATCCGAGTGGTTAATATCCGTTGGAATTGTTCTCGCTGCCAGGGTTGCAATAGCCTCGCATAGTCACTTAAATCCCCTTGAATAATGCCTTCTCGAGCAAAAATTTCAATGTCGGCTACTTTCACTGAACCTTGGAGTGCCCCATAGGTCAAAACGATTTGTTCGGCACAGTTGGCGGGCATGGTGATTAGAAAAGTGGGTAAGAACCCTAACAATACATACCTCAACCAGGGCATGGTTCGCCCCTTGGGCTGTCGCTGCCGAAGTCTTGAAAGAGATTGAACCATAGGATTAAGAAGGGATTAAGGTAAGGATTACATTTTCTAAATCAAGGTATACACTACAGCAATCATCTTCTTTCCATCTAGAACCGCTTCACCATGGATAATGCAGCTCGTGCTTGCTCTCGGTCATCAAAGTGAATTTTTTCAATCCCCAAGATTTGATAGTCTTCGTGCCCTTTACCCGCAATGAGAATTCCGTCCCCTGGCTTGGCATTCACTATGGCGGTGTGAATGGCGGCAGCCCGATCGGGAATCACTTGCACAGATTGAGGAGTGAGGGGGGGAATTCCAGTCATAATATCTGTCAGGATGGAATTGGGGTCTTCTGTTCGGGGATTATCTGAAGTGATGATGACTTGATCGGCTAGTTGGGCTGCAATAGTACCCATTAGAGGACGTTTGGTTCGATCCCGATCGCCCCCACAACCAAATACACAAATCATCTGACCTGAAATAAACGGACGGGCTGCCCGTAGTAGGTTTTCAAGGCTGTCAGGGGTGTGGGCATAATCCACAATTACACTGATGTCTTGGGATGGAGAGGTCACGATCTGTTCCATTCGTCCAGGGACTCCAGGGAAGGATGATAAATGGGTGATCATTGTCCCTAAATCAAGCCCTAAATGAATCCCGGTGGCGATCGCAGCTAATACGTTGGATAAATTGTACTCTCCCACTAAGGGAGAGAAGAAATCAACTTCAGTGGAGGGTGTGGTTAATCGTCCTTTTACCCCATTGGTTCCATACACTAATTGATGGGTATATACATCTGCTTGGGGGTTGTGGACGCTGTAGGTCAACAAAGAATTTGCCGCTTTTGTTAACACTAACTGGTGAACCAATTGGACTCCGTAATTATCATCAATGTTGATGACGGCTGAACCCTTTAAGTAATCAGGACTAAACAACAAAGACTTGGCTGCATAGTAATTTTCCATGGTCCCATGATAGTCTAAATGATCTTGGGTTAAATTAGTGAACACACTTACAGCAAACTCGCATCCCAATACCCGACTTTGGGCTAAAGCATGGGAACTTACTTCCATAATACAAAATTCACAGCCTGCTGCAACTGCACTGGCTAGTTGTGCTTGTAGTTGTATGGCAAAGGGAGTGGTGTGAATGGAGGTATGTTCATAACCCGGCCATCGTGCATAAAGGGTGCCCAAAAGCCCAGTTGGTTTATGAACATACTGAAGCAAATGTTCAATTAAATGGGTGGTAGTGGTTTTACCATTGGTTCCAGTCACCCCCACTAGCTTTAGTTGTCTTGCCGGATATTCATAAAAGGCTGTCGCAATGTGGGCACAGGTTGGTACCATCTCTTTACATGGAATCAGGCAGGCATGGTTGGGATTGGGGAGTGTGGCGGCATCCATGGTGACGATGGCAGCAATTGCCCCCGATTGAATCGCCTCCGACCAGAATTGACCACCATCTACCTTTGTTCCTGGCATCCCTAAGAATAGGTACCCTGGTTGGCAAGTGTGGGAGTTGGTACTAAGTCCCGTTACATTTTGTTCTAGGGCATGATGATCAGGAATTGACGTTGCAAGGGAGGGAACTAGTGCCAGTAAATGTCTTAGTTTCATAGTCTTTCTCCAAAAAAACCTTCCGTTTGCAGTCAGGGAGGGATAGGAGCAATAATTAAGGGGAATGTACAGATGTACAATAGTTTAGTACTTCCCAAAATATAACTTAAACCTTTAGGGATTGTCTAACGTTATAGAATTGACTGGAACCCCATCCCTTTTTTAGGTGTTATCCATTGTAATTATGGATCTTCCCTGGAACAATAAGTGGACATCTCCCGCTTTTTTTAGACGGATGGTCACTAACTCCCTTTTGTTATAATTCAATGATTTAATAAAGAACTTTATATGCTTGACTTGACTGGAAAAAATGCTTTGGTAACGGGAATTGCAAATAACCACTCCATTGCCTGGGGGATCGCTCAACAACTCCATAAAGCGGGGGCAAATTTGGGGGTCACCTATTTACCCGATGAACGGGGACGCTTTCGTCAAAAAGTGGCTGACTTGACTGCCCCCCTCAATCCATCTGTATTTATGCCCTGTAATGTTCAGGATGATGGACAGGTTGCGGAGTTGTTTGGGGCGATCGGGAATCAATGGGGAAAATTGGATATTGTCATACACTGTCTGGCTTTTGCCGATAAGGAAGGATTATCCGGGGACTTCAGCAGTGTATCACGGGAAAGTTTTATGAAATCCTTGGATATTAGTGCCTTTTCGTTAGTGCAGTTTGCACAGGGTGCGAAACCTTTAATGAATGGTGGGGGTAGTATGGTCACCCTTAGTTACTTAGGAGGGGTGCGGGTCATTCCCAATTACAATACCATGGGCATTGCTAAAGCTGCCTTGGAAATGAATGTTAGGTATCTGGCTGCTGAATTGGGACCCCATAATATCCGTGTCAATGCCGTTTCTGCCGGTCCCATACGAACGCTGGCTTCTTCAGCGGTGGGGGGGATTCTTGACATGATCCATCATGTTCAAACAACGGCTCCTCTCCGTCGTACCGTAACTCAACAGGAAGTGGGTAATGCGGCTGCATTTTTATGCAGTGATTTATCCAGTGGGATTACTGGTCAGGTATTGTATGTGGATTCCGGTTATGGAATTATGGGGATGTAAAAGAGCTAGAGGTAAAACCGCTTTGATTTTAGCTTGAGTGCAAACGCCTTAACTCCCTTGTCCCGGGAGTGGGGGAGGAAGAACCCAGGTTCTGTCCAAGACGACATTATAGCGTTGATATTCAACTAGTACCGCCTGTCAATACTTGGCGACCCTATTGGATAATCATGGCTCCATGACCCAAATAAAAATCCCTTTCTTTATTCGGGCTTGGGGTGCCAACGTCCAATTACTAGTGGTTTAATCAACGCATCCCACCAATATCGTTTCTTCGCCCATGGTTGTAATTCTGGTAATACCATCATAACCCCATGGTTTAGTGTAGGATTATCTTGATTGAGGGGGAGAACTGCCTTTTAATGCCCCAGTCCTATACAATATGAGTAGAAAACCATTTGTGAGATGAGTACTATTCCCTGGGAACTTACATTTAGTCAAATTCAGAAAATGTTACTGGCGGAGGTAGAGAATCGAATTCCTAGTCAGGAACCGGAACACTTTACATTGGAATTGACAGCTGAAAATAGTCAATTTATACGCTTCAATCATGGACGAGTCCGGCAGAGTGGTTCGGTTGTCAATGCTGAACTTACCTTGACCCTGGTGGATGATCATCGAACAGTTTATGGGAGTTTTCCTTTTACTGGCGACTTGGAAACGGATGGGGATTTGATGATGGCAGTTCTAAAGGATTTACGGCAGGATTTACCCCAATTGCCCGTAGACCCTCATTTGGTCATACCTGAAGGAGCTGAGATAAGTCGATCAATCTTTACGGGACACCTACTATCCCCTGACGATATTTTGGATGGGATTTTACCCATCGTTGAAACTACAGACCTAGTTGGTTTATATGCCGGGGGTTCATTAATTCGTGCTTATACAGATTCTGCTGGAAAGTTCCATTGGTTTTCCACGGAATCTTTTACCTTTGATTATTCCTTATTTGCCGTTACAGGACAGGCGGTCAAAGGGACGTTTGCCGGTAGTCACTGGATCCAATCTGATTATGAATCTAATTTGATGACTGCCATGCAACAACTTCAACAGATTAACCAACCCCCAATCAGGATTCCTAAGGGGCAGCACCGCACCTACTTTGCTCCGGCAGCGGTGGCAGAAATATTAGGATTATTTTCATGGGGAGGAGTTAGTCATGCTTCAATTCAACAGGGTGGTAGCGCTTTAGCCTCTCTTTATCGTGGAGAATCCCACTGGTCTGAACAATTTAACTTAAAGGAAAATTTTACTCCAGGGTTAGTCCCTAGGTTTAATGAATTGGGTGAAACAGCGCCAATGGAACTAACATTGATCTCTGCTGGACGGATGGTTAATAGTTTAATTTGCTCTCGTTCTGCCAGAGAGTATGGGGTAGAATCCAATGGTGCTGCATTGGGGGAGTATCTACGTTCTCCTGAAGTTGGGACTGGGAAGATGGCTGCCACTGATATTCTTAAAACTTTAGGAACAGGGTTATATGTGTCTAACCTTCATTACCTTAATTGGAGCGATCGCCCAACAGCCCGGTTTACAGGCATGACACGTTATGCCTGTTTTTGGGTGGAAGGAGGCGAAATTGTGGCACCAATCCATAATCTACGATTTGATGAAAGTCTTTATCGTTGCTTTAGTCCAGAACAACTCATTAGTGTGACTGAGTTTCAAGAGTTTATCCCTGAAGTGAGTACCTATGGTCATCGACAATTAGGGGGAGTTTGGGTGCCTGGAATGGTAATTGATAACTTTACATATACTTTATAAATTTTGGTGATCAGAGGCAATGAGAGACTACATTCGCTTAGGTGATCAATGATTTTCACCATGGATAGATTTTCTTTTATGAAAGGTGTTTGCTTGTTGATTTCAGTCCTTGATCTCAAGGGATTAGGGAGAGGGTAAGGGCTGCAAAATTGGATGCACCCATTTTGAACCCTCTTCATGCCCAATTTGATTGCAATGATAATTCCTAGGAACCATTTACTTACAATCAACCATGCCATTGAAACCGTCCCAGTTGTTATCGTGTTTACAGGACAAACAGGCTGAATTTCGTCATTTTGACCATAGAGCGTTAGCGTTACTCCACCAATATCGCAGTGCTCTAGCAGAAGTCGCCAACCATCCCTTTTTAGCATTACCTACTCAGTTTTCATCCTATGATGGGGGTAATTTAGGAGCTTTTCCACTGGAACCCAATCATTTATTCCCTCATTGGGTTATTCCCTGTCAGCTAACTTGGGGAAATCGGGAGCAAAGTTTACAATGGGTTCGGGGACTTTTAACGGGAATTAAAACATTTGCGGTGGATGGCTCCCAAATTTCACCAGGTAAGGACCTATCAATTCCAGTTGCCTTAGTTCAGGTAGGTTGGTTTGAAAATCTGCATCTGCCATCAGGGGGTTATACTAAGGACATTCAGTTGGATGTATTGACACCAAGTGACCTGAAAGTATCCCATGATCAACTGGTGGAGGGGGTCGTAAGTGCCCATCGGTTCCAGTTGGAAACTCAGCGGCTGGTGGATTATATGAATGAACATCACAATGACCCCAATTGTTTGGTGTTCTTTGATGGTTCTTTGGTGCCCTCCTTTGCTGAAAAATGGGACGTTGAACTCAGCGATCGCTATGTTTCTTCCCTAAAAAAACTCATTGCCACCAGTGAACGTACCCAAGTACCATTGGTCGCCTATGTGGATACCTCCCATGCCCGCGACTTGACAGTCATGTTAGAACAAGTCATGAATTTACCAGAAGCACCATCAATTCAAGATGCCCAGTTATTGGATCCACTGATGAAGTGGGGCGATCGCACCCTTTTATTCCAATGTCGGCGGTCAGGGATTCTCAGCCATTTCCATGAACAACAGGGTGACATCACCTTCACCTACTTAAAAAGCACCCGTGAGGGTTATCCCGCCCGTTTAGAATTTCCCCGTTGGATAATTGAATCCGGGCGATTAAATCAAGTGATGGATTGGATTCGGGGTGAATTGATCATCGGGAATGGCTATCCTTATGTGATTGAAACGGCGGATCAAGCTGCCGTTCTTAAAGCAGAGGATCGGCAAACCTTTTATCGAATCCTTCAGGATTGGGCAGAGGAACAAGAATTAAAATTACGGTTTTCCCGTAAGATGGTTAGTAAGACGAGGCGGAGGTGACAGTTCCAATAGACAGTAATCCCTTAATTTTGTTTTTGATCCATAGTTTTTATAAAAAGCCCCACGTTCTTAAATTCCTAAACCCCAATGGACATTGCCACCCCAGATGATTTATTTTCCGTAGCGATCGAACGCTATAAGGCGGGAGAACCAATTGCAGAATTAATTCCGTTATTTAAGGAGATTTGTCAACGTTTTCCTAAAACCAGCGCCCCCTGGACCTGTTTAGCCTGGCTTTATTTACTCAGTGATCAGGGTAACTTAGCATTAGAATCAGCCAAGAAGGCCTTAAAATTTAATGCCCAAGACCCCCAAGCCAGGGTGAACTTAGCATTAGCTTTATTAGAAACTCAACAAAAAGGAGTTCGGAGTCATGTAGAAATATTGCAACATTTGATCGCCACATCCTCTGAAGTCCGGGACGAAATTGAGACCAGTATTGATGATGGGCTGACCCGTAAGCCGGAGTGGAAAGCATTGTTAAAAATGAAACAATGGCTGTTCAGTTAAAGAGTCGATTGCCGTAAAATTCCCATGCCAAATCCTCCCAACTTACCCCCGTCTGAAGTGACCCCTGAAGACGTTTTCCTGAACCGTCGAAAATTCATGAAGACAGCTATATGGGTTGGTTCTACCATTACCACAAGTAGTATTTATCAAACCCTCAAGCCTGCCCCTAAAGTGGAAAATACAGGGAAAGACATTGTGGTTTCCGCTTCACCATCGAAATCCATCGCCCCCACTGATGAGTTAAGTCGTTTTCAAGACATTGCTGGCTATAACAATTTTTACGAATTTTCAACTCAAAAATCTGCAGTTGCTGCCCGCGCCCAATCCTTCGTTACGAAGCCATGGACAGTACAAGTAGGGGGATTGGTGCAAAACCCCATTGCCCTGAGTTTGGATGATATTATGGGGATGGAGGCAATAGAGCGCATCTATCGATTCCGGTGTGTGGAGGGTTGGTCCATGGTCATTCCCTGGGTTGGTTTTCCCTTATCCAAATTACTGGAACAGGTAAAACCGAAGGATGGAGCCACCCATGTTGCTTTTGAAAGTTTTTTCGATCGCCAGCAAATGCCCTATGCTCTCTTTTCTGGTATTCCCTTCCCTTATCTGGAAGGGTTACGACTAGATGAGGCAATGCACCCCCTCACTTTATTAGCCACGGGTCTCTATGGGAAAACTTTGCCAAAGCAAAATGGTGCCCCAGTGCGGTTGGTTGTTCCTTGGAAGTATGGATTTAAGAGTATTAAGTCTATCGTAAAGATTACCGTCACCGACCATGAACCAGTAACCACTTGGAATCGGGCAAATCCTAGGGAATATGGGTTTTATTCTAACGTTAACCCCACCGTAGACCATCCCCGTTGGTCCCAAGCCCAGGAACGTCGAATTGGTGAAACTAGGCTTCGTCCCACCTTGATGTTTAACGGTTATGGTGAAGAAGTTGCCCATCTTTATGATGGTATGGATCTTCGTCGTTATTTTTGACCTATGAATTCTTTAAGAGCTGATAGTCAATTTCATCGTCATTTAATTCTGGTCAATGGATTGATCCCAATCCTTTGGATTGGGATGGATGGATGGCAGGGGCAGTTGGGGGCAAATCCGGTGGAGTTTGTCACCCGAGCTACTGGTATATTATCCTTACTTTTTTTATTACTCACTCTGGCTGTAACCCCACTCCGACATTTATTCCACTGGATTTGGCTAATTAAACAACGCCGATTGCTGGGGCTCTTTTCTTTCTGTTATGCCATCCTTCATTTGTTAGCCTATGTGGGGGGCGATCGCGGCTGGCAACTACTCTCCATTCCCGCTGACATCATCCGTCGCCCATTTATTACCGTTGGGATGATCAGTTTGTTGTTCATGGTGCCTTTGGCAATCACCTCTACCCATGCCATGATTAAGCGATTAGGGGTAAAACAATGGAAAATACTTCATCGTCTGGTTTATATTATTGCCATTGGCGGGGTTATCCACTATGCCTTAATTGTAAAGTCAGATTTTACCTATCCCTTTTTATTTGCCATTGTTCTCACTTTTTTCCTTGGTTATCGCCTTCGGTTAACTTCCTAAAAGTGCTTTGGGGATCCGTCATCTAATCCGTGACAGGTTGGTGTCTGCCACCCGATGGTGGAGTTTCATGAATAATTCCCTAGGGTCATCTTCTCCCTGTATCTTCAAAGGGGGGGTTCTTCAGCTAGCAACAGAAACTCACAAATTGCCTGACTAATTAATTCTGGTTGATCACCAATGGCATCATGACCACAATTGGGAAGAAGGTTTAAACGGGAATTGGGGAGACGGCGTTGTAATTCGTACCCATCTTCAACGGGAAACCACCGGTCGTGGTCACCCCATAGAATCAGAACGGGGCAGGTAATTTCAGGTAACCGTAACTGTATATCAGTGATGAGATTTGGTAAACCTTGGACTAATCGATCCAGTTCACGGGCTGCCAACTGTAAATCTTCAACCAATTTCGTGAAAGTACCTGGAATGTAAATTTGGGGATAGGTGATCCCATAGACCTCTGAAGCAGTAATTTGGGATGGATCAAATACA
The DNA here is from genome assembly GCA_903897715.1 of uncultured Synechococcales cyanobacterium. Lineage (GTDB taxonomy): Bacteria > Cyanobacteriota > Cyanobacteriia > CAIUCS01 > CAIUCS01 > CAIUCS01. Next base: position 2,036 of record CAIUCS010000174.1, on the reverse strand, counting down.
ACTTGGGCACGGGCTTTTTCAACGATGAACAAAATTAGTTGGGCTAAACGTTTAGCCCAGCCCCATTGATCAACCCACCGTACTACTTGGATGGGGAGATGAGCCATGAGTTGCATTCCCAAGCTAGGTAATCGACGGGGAAAGATGGGAGCATTAATAATAATTAGTTTGCGAACTAAATGGGGATGGGTTTGAACGGCTGCTAAGGTCGTCAACGCTCCCAAGGATTCGGCGGCAATAAAAGCGGGTTCATGGCATAGCCCTTGAATAATGCGTATTAATTCAATTACCTGATGACCGGGTAATTCTGGCATTAATGGCTTGTCCGAATATCCGCACCCTTTAGCATCCACACAAATCACTCGAAAATGGTTCGCCAAGTGGTGGATAGTGTGCCGCCAACTATAGCTCCAACTGGCAATTCCATGGATGAGGAATAATGGAGGTCCCTCTCCTTTTTCGCCATAGGCAATATGAATACCTTCACCAGTTGCATCTTCAATGGATAATAATTGCCGTCCCTGGGGAAATGTAGACTGCCACCATTCTTCCATTGTGGGTTCCTCTTAACGGGTAATTTCTACAACAATATTGCCACTAAAATTAGGGATCGGTGGTGATACCTTGGTTAGACATACTTTTACCTGCTGAACCAACGGGAATTGTAATAGGTTGGATGCAATGACAGATGCTAATTTCTCTACCAAAGCATATTTAGACTGGTGAACCAAATCAGTCACTTGGGCAATGACAGTACGGTAGTCTAGGGTGTCAGTCAAGTTGTCAGTATTGCCAGCGATGTGAAGGTCTAACCCCAAGGACAAATTGATTTCAAACCATTGCCCTAAAGTTTGTTCTTCGGGCAATGCACCCGTGTACCCATAACAACGAATGGCATTGATATGAATCCAATCCATAGATATATCAACAAATGTATCCACTAAATCCGGTTTTCTAGATATTGACCAATCATCAATTGCTCCTGTGCCCGTGAAATAATTGTTTGACGAACACGATAGTGGGAACCAACTAGTTTTAATTCCTCCTCAAATACATTTCCATCATACTCGGTATGAAGGGTCATGGTGTGGTTATCCCCCATGGTGTAGTGGGCAATAATCGGGCTTGAGGTATTAAACCCACGATCTCGATACAGGGATGAGCCGAGGACACCAAATACAGTTGATCCATTTACCTGACGGGGACTAGGACCTACATAATCACTTTCCCATGTCGTCAGAGCTCCAAATTTTAATAGTGTTTCATCCCCAAGCCCATGGACTTGGGCTAAATGGATTAATCGTTCATCACCAAAGGGCAGAAATTCAACCGTAATGGAGCTGACCACTTCTTGTACTGTATCGTTTTTTAAGGTATAGTAACGCCGTTGCGATCGCCAGTTACCATGGGATTGACGAAAAAATTCTTCTGCTCGTGTTTCCGATTGGGAATGGTCTGATAGTCGGATAGCTGGGGATAAGATGGTCATAGATGTGCAAATTTAGACTGGTTATGGGAAGTACATTGAAAACAGTATTACAAAAAGCAAGTAACTTTCTTAGGATGGGTTAAGGATTTTGATGTCCAACTCTTGCCACAACATATAAGCCAAGACTTGGACATCACCAATTCCATTGATACCGACATGGGGCAACCCTCAATACCCCAGCCTGTAAACGAGATTACAAGGGAAAATTAAATGATTCTATATAAAATGTAACAAATCTTAAAAATTTTTGTGTTGATTTTCCTTTCAGGGGAAGGATATTTTGGTTGTCGGGAGAATAGGTCTAAATCTCCGTTCTTCTAGTATAGTACTCCCCATATTCTGGACAGGTTAATACGATAGTCTCGCTGCCAATAGACTAAGAAACTACCGAGGAGATTGCAAGCCCTGCAGCGAAAACGACATACCCCAGAGTTTAAGACGAAAGTGGTCGGGGAATAAAACGATCAACGAAATCGCCAGTGAAATGGGGATTCACGCAACCCAGATTACTCAATGGAAAAAACAGGCTCAGGAAGGACTCAAGGAG
>CAIUCS010000173.1 GCA_903897715.1 uncultured Synechococcales cyanobacterium | reverse complement strand
GCCAGGATGGACTCGATGACGGACTGCTTCGCGATCGCCTCGTCAGGCTTGGGCGGGTTTTTGCCCTCCGGCTTGAAGTAGTCGATGTGGAAGCGCAGGACGTTCCCGTCTTCGATGGCGTGGGTGATGGTGTAGACGTGGAGCTGCTTCTGGAACAGGTCCGCCGTGGTGCGCATGGAGGCAGCTCGTCCTCGATCTTCTGGAGAGTGGCATTGGACTCGAAGATGGGCGTGCCGGTGAAGCCGAAAAGTTGGGACTTGGGGAAGAACTCCTTGATAGCCTTGTGATTCTCCCCGAACTGGGAGCGGTGGCACTCGTCGAAGATGAAGACGATGGGTTTGTCACTCAGCGGGTCCAGCATCTCCTTGTAAGTGGGCTGGTCGTTCTTCTTCCGCTGCTTGTTGCGCTTGCTGGTTTCATCCAGCGCCAGTCCGAGCTTCTGGATGGTGGTGACGATGACCTTGTCGGCATAGTCCTCGTAACAGTGGTGGCTGTTGTCGGTGTTGATGCGGATCTGGTTGACGACCTCGAAGGTGTTCTTACACCAGTCCTTGAGGTTGACGAGGGAGTAGTTCAGCGGCGTGCCGTCGTCGCGGGTGAAGGCGTTGATCTCCTGCAGGGTCTTGGCGGCGGAGAAGACATCCAGGCTGACAATTTCGTCTAGCAGGCGGGCGAACTCGGTGTCTGTCAGGCGGACGGGATTCAGGGCATCAAATTTCTCCTGGAAGTTCTTTTCCAGCGTGGCGCGGTCAGTGATGGGGGAGCAGTACCCATATTTCAGTCCCCGTAGCGTGCCGATGAAGCCATATTCGATTGTTATTTCATATTATTGTATCAAAATTAATACTAGGCTTTTTCCCCCGTTCTGTTCAAGGGTTTGTAAGTAATTCATGACATTAATCAGTGCCCCAGCATAATAAAATAAGATTTACCCTTTTTCCATTTTCCCTCCTGAAGTCATGACCGAATCCCTACGTTTTTTAATGTGTTCACCGGATCACTACGAAGTTGACTACGTAATTAATCCCTGGATGGAGGGAAATATCCACAAATCATCCCGTGACCGGGCTGTTGAGCAATGGCAAGGTTTATATCACTTAATTCAGAAACGGGCAATTGTTGATTTAGTAACCCCCGCGGTGGGTTGGCCCGATATGGTTTTTACCGCCAATGCCGGTTTAGTGTTGGGCGATCGCGTGGTACTCAGTCGATTTTTACATCGGGAGCGGCAAGGGGAAGAACCTTATTTTAAGGCATGGTTTGCCTCCAATGGGTTTACGGTATACGAACTACCCAAGGAACTGCCCTTTGAAGGGGCTGGGGATGCCCTGTTCGACAGGGAGGGGCGTTGGCTCTGGGCTGGTTATGGCTTTCGTTCAGAATTAGACGCCCATGCCTACCTATCAGATTGGCTGGATATTGAAGTGTTATCGTTACGGTTGGTAGATGAACGGTTTTATCATTTAGATACCTGCTTCTGTCCCCTCAGCAATGGCTACCTACTATATTATCCCCCCGCATTTGATGCCTACTCCAATCGTTTAATTGAATTACGAGTACCCGTTGAAAAACGAATCATTGTTGCGGAAGCTGATGCGGATGTATTTGCCTGTAATTCAGTCAATCTTGGTTCGATTATCATTATGAATCGTGCCAGTACCAACTTAACGCAACAGTTAAATGCATTAGGGTTTGAGGTGTGGGAAACCCCACTAACTGAATTTTTAAAGGCTGGGGGAGCCGCTAAATGTTTAACCTTACGGGTAACAGAACCTGTACCTACGGGACGGGAATTAGGGTTACAGTCAATGATTGAAAACCGTACAGTTCTGTTAGAGGGGCACTTACTCGATTCCGGACTAATCAATCGGGCACTGGATTTAATTGTGGAAGGGGGGGGAAGCTTTCAGGTATTAAACTTTGAGTTGGGGGAGCAACGACAAAGCACATCTAGGGCGGAGGTGAAGGTTTCTGCCCCATCCCATGACTTGATGGAAGAAATCCTCAGTCAATTAATTGGTTTAGGAGCCATTCCTTCCACTCGTGAAGTATGTGATATTCACTTGGCAGTAGTGAATCAAATGGGGGTAGCTCCGGAAGACTTCTATGTAACCACCATTTATCCCACAGAAATACGCATCAATTGTGAATGGGTTCGGGTGACTAATCAACGAATGGACGCAGCGATTGTCGTCCATTCAACCCCCACCGGTTCTATTGCTGAATGCAAACTACTTCGGGACTTAGTTGTGGGGGAACAGGTGGCTGTGGGGGTTGAAGGAATTCGTTCCGTGCGGAATCCCGAATCACGAGACCAACGCCATACCCAGGAATTTAGTTTTATGGGTGCTGGTGTATCGAGTGAACGGCGAGTGGAATTGGTGGTAGAACAAATAGCCTGGGATTTACGCCATATCCGCGATCGCGGTGGTAAGGTGGCAGTGGTGGCTGGTCCGGTGGTGATTCACACCGGCGGTGGTCTCCACCTATCTCAGTTAATTCGAGATGGATATGTGCAAGCCCTATTGGGTGGGAATGCGATCGCAGTGCACGATATAGAACAATCAATGATGGGAACATCCCTTGGGGTGGACATGAAGCGGGGAGTTTCTGTGCGGGGCGGGCATCGTCACCACCTCAAAGCCATCAATACCATTCGTCGGTGGGGTGGTATTCGCCAGGCTGTGGCACAAGGGGTCTTGAACAGTGGAATCTTTTACGAATGTATTTGCCGCGGAGTTCCCTTCGCCTTAGCTGGTTCCATTCGTGATGACGGTCCACTACCCGATACCCAAATGGATTTGTTACAAGCCCAGGCTGATTACAGTCGGTTGATACAGGGGTCTGATTTAATATTAATGCTCTCATCCATGCTCCATTCCATTGGGGTAGGCAATATGACACCCGCCGGGGTAAAAATGGTATGTGTTGATATCAATCCCGCTGTGGTTACAAAACTCGCCGACCGCGGTTCCGTAGAATCAGTGGGGGTGGTGACAGATGTGGGGTTATTCCTTAGTTTATTAGTCCGACAACTAGAGCGACTAACCCATCCCTTAAAGGCGGGATAAGAATGGAGAAAAATAATAGAAATCTGTACATTTGAGGACTAAAATCAAGCTAAACCACAATTCTCACCCTGGGGAAAGTCAATGGTATTGTCAAAAATGAGACCCACTCGCCGTACTTTTTTAGTCTTATCATCTATTTCCCTATCCATCGTCCTTAAAGCGTGTCAGCAAAATCCCCCCAACTCCGCCAACCCCCAGCCTAATGGAGGCACAGAGCCGAATACCGACGGTTACTCCCCCACCCTATCCCTATATGGTGCGGGAGCAACCTTTCCGTCCTTTTTATATCAGCGTTGGTTCACCGATTATCACCAACAAAACCCAACCATTGAAATTAGTTATCAACCCATTGGGAGTGCAGCTGGGATTCAGCAGTTTTTAACTGGAACCGTAGACTTTGGAGCCAGTGAACTAACCCCCACCAATGATGAATTAGCGCCCGTCTCCCGTGGAGCAGTGTTTATCCCCTCCGTGGCAGGTAGTATTGCCGTGGTTTATAATATTCCGGGAGTACCCACTGGCTTAAAGCTTTCTCGGGCAGTGCTGCCCGCTATCTTCCTAGGGACAATCAAGCAATGGAATGACCCGGCTATTGCCGCCCTTAATCCCAATCTTACCCTACCTCCCCTCCCCATTACAGTGATTCATCGGTCAGATGGGAGTGGAACCACGGCTGCTTTTACATCCCATCTAAGTGCCATCAGCCCCCAATGGCAGAGTTTGGTGGGAACGGGCTTAAATGTAGCCTGGAAAACTGGGACTGGCATTAAAGATAATGCGGGGATTAGTGCCCAAGTTCAACAGGGAGAGGGGGTCATTGGGTATGTAGAATACGCGTTTGCCAAACAATTACAATTGGCAACCGCTGCGTTGGAAAACAAATCAGGGAAATTCACCCTACCCACTGAAACCGCCACTGCCGCCGCCATCGCCACTATTCAGTTATCTGAAGATTTACGTGGTTCCAACCCCGATCCAAATAGTCCTGATGCCTATCCCATCGTCACCTATAGCTGGATTTTAGCGTATCAACAATACGACAATCCCAAACAGGCTCAGGCTCTTAGAGATGTTCTCAAGTGGGGCTTAACTCAAGGACAACCCATGGGACTAGAACTGGGATATGTTCCCCTTCCGGAAACAATTGTTCAACAAGCGTTGGCGGCTGTGGATAAAATTGGTAAATAACCATTAGTCTTTCTTATCCTTATCCTCAAAAATTGATATTTTTCTTCATTGAATAACTGTGACACAATGGAGATATGGATAGGTGGTAAGCATTTTTGCTAACCATCGGTTCACACTCAAGCCATAGTGTAATGTCAAACTGGTGTGTTTACTATCAAAACGCCATTCGTAGATATTTATCCCAGTTATTAACCAAGAGGTTTATATGCCAGCAGTTGCAGAACGGACTCACACTCGATTAACGTTGCAAACCCTTAATATTGCCACCGATACCACTGTTATTCGTTGCCTGGACTGGGATCGCGATCGCTTTGATATTGAATTTCCCTTGCAAAATGGCACCACCTACAATTCATTTTTAATACAGGGTGAGCAAGTTGCCTTAATTGACACCTCCCATGAAAAATTTAAAGCACTTTACTTACAAGCTCTTCATGGTTTGATTGACCCTTCTCGCATCGATTATTTAATCATTAGCCATACTGAACCGGATCATAGTGGTTTAGTAAAAGATCTATTAGAACTTTCCCCTAACGTAGTGGTGGTTGGGTCTAAAATGGCGATCCAGTTTTTAGAAGACATGGTACATCGTCCATTTAAGCGGCAATTAGTCAAAAATGGAGACCGGTTGGATTTAGGGCAGGGTCATGTCTTGGAATTTGTATCAGCACCTAACCTCCATTGGCCAGATACTATTTTTTCCTATGACCATCTTAGCCAGGTATTATTTACATGTGATGCCTTTGGGATGCATTATTGCGATGACTACACCTATGATGAAGATTTAGAACTCATCGAAACTGATTTTAAAATTTACTATGACTGCCTCATGGGTCCCAATGCCCGTTCAGTTTTGTCGGCATTAAAACGAATGCAAACCCTAGGGGAAATCAGTACCATTGCCACCGGTCATGGTCCACTATTGCGGTTCAACATTTCACCCCTGACGGAACGTTATCGTCAGTGGAGTGAGGAACAAGTCAAGGCAGAAACCACTGTGGCTCTCTTTTATATCCCTGGTTATGGATATAGTGAACCCATTGCCCAAGCCATCGCCAACGGTATTGGGAAAACGGGAGTCTTGGTAGAAACCATGGACTTGCGTACTACCGACTTGTCAGAGGTCAGAGAATTAGTTGATATGGCATCTGGGTTGATCATTGGAATGCCCCCCCATGATGGGGAAGATGGTGAAATAACCCATGCCACCCTCAGTACCATTTTAGCTGCGACTCGCCATCACCATACGGTTGGCTTATTTGAATCAGGGGGGAGTGATGATGAATCGGTCTATCCCTTGCGGAACAAATTCCAGGATGTAGGAGTTACGGAAGTCTTTCCTCCAATTTTAATTAAAGCGCCACCCACTGACGCTATATTTCAATTGTGTGCCGAAGCTGGTACAGATTTGGGGCAGTGGTTGACCCGCGACCGCACTGTTAAACAAATGAAAGCTCTGGATAACGACCTAGATAAGGCATTAGGACGGATTAGCGCAGGGTTATACATTCTCACTGCCCGTAAAGGAAATGCAGCCAGTGCCATGTTGGCATCCTGGGTTTCCCAAGCCAGTTATGAACCGTTGGGGTTAACTGTTGCTGTAGCAAAAGACCGGGCTATAGAAGCATTTCTCCATGTGGGCGATCGCTTTATTCTCAACATCTTGGAGGAAAGTAACTATCAACCCTTAATGCGTCATTTTTTGAAGCGATTTCCACCGGGTGCTGACCGGTTTGCCCAGGTAAAAACCTATCCTGGTTCCAATGGTTCCCCCATCCTAGCCGATGCGCTAGCTTACTTGGAGTGTGAAGTGATAACCCGAATGGAATGCAGTGATCATTGGCTAGTTTATAGTAGGGTGGAACTGGGACGGGTATCTAAAGCCGATGCCCTTACGGCTGTTCATCATCGTAAGGTAGGGAATCATTATTAACATCCTTCTATTACTCTGAAGACAAGCCCAACTGTACCTGCCACAGGTTGTTATAAACCCCCTGAATACTAATCAACTCTTCATGGGTACCTTGTTCAACCACCCGACCATTATCCATCACATAAATGCAATGGGCATGGCGGATGGTGGATAGGCGATGGGCAATGGCAACGGTAGTACGATTTGCAGTAATATACTTCAACGAACGCTGAATGGCAGCTTCCGTTTCGTTATCCACCGCGGATGTAGCCTCGTCTAAAATTAAAATGGGGGGGTCTTTGAGGAGTGCCCGGGCAATGGCTAATCGCTGCCGTTGTCCGCCCGATAGTTTCTGCCCCCTTTCACCCACAATGGTGTCATACCCCTGGGGTAACTGGGAAATAAATTCATGGGCTTCTGCCAACCTTGCCGCTTGGATGATTTTGTCAGGAGTTGCATCAAAACTACCATAGGTAATATTTTCGGCCACAGTGCCATGGAATAAAAACACATCTTGGCTAACCCAGCCAATACATCGTCTGAGGTCATTCAGCCGTAGATCTTGTATATTCACCCCATCTAACCAAATATGTCCTTCCTGTAATTCATAAAACCGCAATATCAGCTTAACTAGGGTACTCTTCCCTGACCCCGTTACCCCAACAATACCAATGGTTTGTCCAGCCAACACCTCTAAGGAAAGATTTTGTAAAACGGGATTGCGTCCATGATAGGCAAAGCTTACCCCTTGCAATTGTAAATGCCCCTTAACCTGTTGTATAGGTAGGGAATCATGACCCGAAGGAATTGTAATGGGTGTATCTAACACGTTCATAACCCGATTGGTAGAGGCCATCGCCCGTTGATACTGATCTAAGGTTTCACCTAACTGAGTGAATGGCCATAATAACCGCTGAACAATAAAGACCATAAATCCATAGGTTCCTACGGAGAGGGAACCATTGGCTGCTTGTAGACCACCGATGAACAGGGTAGAGGTGAACCCAATTAAAATAATAAAACGAATTAAGGGGACAAAGGCAGAACTTAGTACAATTGCACGATAATTGCTACGACGATAGGCTTCGCTATCTAAATTAACCCGTTGTCGCTCATAGGGTTCGGCTGTAAAACTTTTAATGGTTGCAATTCCTGACAGGTTGTTTGCTAACCGACTATTCACCAGTCCTGCCTTTTCCCGTACATCAGCATAACGGGGAGCCAGTCTTCGTTGAAAAGCAATGGATCCCCAGAGAATGAATGGAATGGGGATCATTGCCATCCAAGATACTTGAGGAGCTAAGGCAATAAAGGTACTACTGACCACAACTACGGTAGTTAGGAATTGGAGAATTTGATTGGCTCCACTGTCTAAAAACCGTTCCAGTTGGTTGATGTCGTCATTCAGGATGGATAGAAGGGTGCCGGTACTGTGTTCTTCAAAAAAACCTAGTTCTAGTTGCTGCAGGTGGTCGTAGGTGTCTAAACGCAGGTCATGCTGGATGGTTTGAGCAAGGTTTCGCCAAAGACGTTGATAAATATATTCAAATAAGGATTCTAACCCCCAAATCAGGAGGGTGAGTAATGATAATACCACTAACTGCCCTTGGATACTGGTGATGCCAACCTGGGCAATGAGGGAGTCATTGCGTTTTACAACCACGTCCACTGCCATGCCAATGAGGTAGGGAGGGGCAAGATCAAAAAATTTATTGAGTACGGAGGAAAGACTTGCCCATCCAATGCGATCGCCATAGGCAATACTATACTGAAACAGTCTGATGAGGGGATGGGTCATGGGGGAAATTTTTAATCCATTAAGGGGGGTCGGTCAGGTATGTATGCTGACCGCTGTCAACCGAGACAGTTTTTTCACGCTATTGAGTTGGCGAGGGGGTAGAACCCAATTTTGCAGCCTTCCCCCAGAATGGGAGAGTGCCTTTAACCCGGTTTCCCTTCTCCCAAAAAGGGAGAAGGGGTTAGGGGATGAGGGCAACGTGCAAAACTGGGAGACTCTTAGGAGTGAGGCGAGCATCTCTCCACCAACTAAATAACCCGGATGCTCAGTAGAGTTCTAGAGGAAGGAATTTTGATTAGCCTTTCTTTCCCTCAAGGATGGGGTTGGCTCTATTCTCCGATGGAATCATTGTGACCGGATGACGGTGCTAAGTAGGCGGCTTCAACCCCATCTAGAAACTGCCAAAGAGCCTGGGCTGCTTCCGTTGCTGCTGCCAAGACTGATTGTTGTTGCAGTTGGTCGGTGATGGATGCAAGGACTTCCCGTTCCACTTCCCGGTGCATTACATCTGCCTGCTCGTGTACACTAAAAAAGGCAACCGTACGATTATCATCAATACCATAAAATTGTTTTAATCCTAGACGTTTGCTTTCCGCTACTTTAGGAATTTGGGATTCATAGGCATAAAGAGCAGCCAATCCCTCCAGATAATTACCCGTGCGGGTAATGTGCCGCAGACGATTGACGGATGCCACGGTGGTGGGTAATAGGTCGGCGGTATGAACTGCTTCCCGGTCTACCCCTAGCCCTTCTGCAAACCGTAGCCATAATTCAGGATGATTGTTCACCCCTTGTTCTTCTTCTAGAAGATTTTCTAATAACATTTGCCGGATGGGTAGGCGATCGCAGTTGGAGTGAACAGCACTAACATAGGTGGGAAAAGCTTTAACGTGGGCAAAATACTGTTTTGCATATTCAGCCAGAACCCCCTGAGGTAAGGTACCCGCCGTCCATTGTTGATAAAACGGATGGGTTAGTAAATCATATTCAGCAACTGTAGCATCCAATGTATCTAGGAAAGACGTTGAGACAAGTACAGGGGTTTGATTGATTTTCATAAATTCAGGATTTAGGTTATTGGGCAAAGGGAATAAAGCAGGAATCAACCTTTGACATTCTCAGGTCTAAAGACACTAAGATTCTGCGGACAGGGTTAGACTTCGGTCACTACCTAAGCTTACTCTAATTGGGAGACAATTTGAACCCTCCCCCTGTTAAAACGAGAGGGATTCTAAGCGGATGTTGCTACCCAGTCTAAAGACGTGCTTCGCAACGCTTACAGTATGATCTCTTTAGAGAACTAAACAGATCCTATGGTTTCGGCAGGCTCAAGACTGCCCTACCCACCTTAGCGAGGGAAATCCCAAGCTGTGTCGCTACTTTTCTAATCCTATTTGCCGCTCCATTGCAATCTGAATTCATCAGAAAGCCTTGGGCGGTTTTAGATTGTCCACGTTTCACTGAAGGTTCCCACCTGTGGGGTTTTTCACCAAACGTCGGCAGGAAATCATTATCAACAAACGAGGTCTTTATTGAGAGAAGAATTTCCTTCTCGTTTTCACCCTCCGCTTAAAAGACGGAGGCTCTCAACTTCGACTTGGTAGACTCCACTCCAAATTGCCATTAGCCGAGTGGTGAGGTTCTGCCAATTTCTTCCCAGGGAATTATTATACTTCCAAGCACATGGAAAACAATAACTTCCTTGACTCGCCCCTAAAATAATAGCGGTTAATAAAGTTGTTAACTGGGGACTGGGAGAATTGAAACAGGCTCGTTTGAGGGCGAGACGAGCCTGGCTCTGTAGGCTAATACTGTAGTACAGCCCAAGTAATAATGCCAAAATAGCTGGTGGTAGAACGGTATCAGTATTGAGTTCATCAATTATGGCGGATAAACTGGTTGGATGGTGTAGCCTATTGCGGAAGGATTGTAATGGTTTATTAGTGGGTATTACGGAAGAACAACTTGCCTCTAAGGCATTCATTAAGTTGGCAACGGATAGGGAAGGTTGAAGTAATTGAGTCAGAACTGATGTGATAATGTCGCTGAATTGCCCCAACGTCAGAGGGCTGACTTCTTCATTGTAATGGTCTGTAGAAGGGGGGAGGGGGATATGATGAAAATGGGGACTGATACCTAATGATTGGGAACCGTTGTATAGCCAGAGGGGAAGTAGGGCAATTAATGATTGTTGCCCAGGTAGATGAATCCACCTCTTATGGGGTGGTTCACCTTTGGGAATCGGGTTACAGGCAGACTGATAGATCCACTCTATACCTTGGGTTATGGCTTGTCTGTCAGACTCAAAGGGATACTTGGGAATTTGAGATGATGTGAGTTGGTGGGCAATGGTTACACCCCAGAATGCTCCCTGAAAGCGATCGCCTAGTGAATAGTTCATAGTGAATAGTTCATAGTGAGAATAGGGGGGATAATTCACAACTATACGGGGCAATGGAGCTTTTTTATTGTTCTGTTTCTAGGCTGGAATGATTATTTTCACAGGGATTTCATTGCTTCACCTATTCATTTATACCAGGGGACGTTCCACACTTTACTGAAGATGAGACAATGTACTCAACATTTATCCCATCAATTTAACGGATCACAATTGAATACAAGCCAACGAATGATGAATAGAATACCCAAATTCATTGATTCCACTGCTTGGAAGCAAGCTGAAATCTTAATGCAACCCGCTTTAATTCGAGTGATTGACAAACTGGGGAAATATTTAGAAAACTCTTCTTGGCAGGGCAATTATCAAACGGTGACCCTATGGCCAGAGGGAACATCCCCAAAAATCCAAAAAAAAGTAATTCGATTACAAACGGAGTTAAAGAAAACGAAGGGGGCAAGGGCGGCAATAATTGCCAAGGAGTTGAATAAACTACCCCAATCCTATCCAAATTATGTTTTAAGCCTAGAAAATGGGGAGCAGCGGGTGGAGGTATCTTTATGGGAGCTTTGTTATCAGGTTTGTTTCCTTGAGTATGCCCTTGATTCCCTGGAACCCCATCCCCTAGTACGAGTTGATACTTATTTATTGGATAGTCAAGGGGAGGTAGATTGGGAAAGGTTAGATAAAAAAACCGAGATATTAATCTCTAATTTTTTTCATGGCTTGCCATCAACCTAGATCACCTGAGTTCGGGTTGAGAGTATCCCACTTTTGCACCCGTTGGGGTTAAACAAATAGTTGAAATCCACTAGTTGAAATCCACTAATGGTGACTAAGGCGACGAATTGCCTCCAGCATCCCTCGGGCTTTATTCAGCGTTTCTTCGTATTCTTTCTCAGGGTCAGAATCAGACACTAAACCAGCCCCTGCTTGTACACTAACTTGGTGTGATCCATCCCATTGACAACGAACAACCATGGTACGAATGGCGATCGCAGTATTCAGTTGTCCTTCAAAGTCATAAAATCCGTAGGCGCCGGAATAGGGACCCCGACGGGTGGGTTCCAATTCATGGATGATTTCCATTGCTCGGATTTTGGGGGCACCGCTCACTGTTCCGGCAGGGAAACAAGCTTTGAACAAGTCCCAGGCAGTTTTAGTGGGCATGAGTTCTCCTACCACATTACTCACAATATGCATCACATGGGAGTAGCGTTCCACAATCATGAGTTCATCCACTGTTACACTTCCGGGATTACAAACCCGACCCAGGTCATTGCGTCCTAGATCAACTAACATAATATGTTCTGATGTTTCCTTGGGGTCTTGCAATAAATCATGTTCTAGGGCTAAATCATTGTCCGGTGTATCTCCACGGCGACGGGTACCTGCAATGGGACGAACTGTGGCTATCATTCCGTTGTTCGGATTATGGTTACACTCCGCTTTAACCATCACTTCCGGGCTGGAACCAATAATTTGCCAATTACCAAAATTAAAATAAGCCATATAGGGGGATGGATTAATCAATCGCAACGAACGGTAAAGCGCAAATGGGTCTCCCACATAACGGGTGGTTAATCGTTGAGAGACCACCACCTGGAAAATGTCCCCTGCCCGAATGTATTCCTTTGCTTTCGTTACATTGTTGCAGTACTGTTGGCGACTGGTATTACTTTCATAGTTCAGGTCCGGCAGCTGAATCGATTGATGGGAAGAACTATGGGAAGAACACTGGGAAACGGTCCAGGGTAATCGACTGGCATGGGGGGATAAGGGAGATTGAAGTTTTTCTAACAGTTGGCAGACCCGCTCACAAGCCGACTCATAGGCTAGGCGCAGGTTTCCATGGAATTGTTGAAGGTCTCCATAGGCGATCGCCCAAATCTTGCGTTTGACTTGATCGAATATGACTAAATGATCCACCTGCATCCATAATCCATCTGGCAAATCATCTAAGTTAATTGGATAGATAGGAACACGGGGTTCGATCCAATGAATTAATTCATATCCCCAAAAACCAAACAAGCCCCCAATTCCTTTCGGCAACTCTGGTAGTTTTACTGGTGTATACGGTTTTAAGCATTGGTTTAAAATGGTAAAAGGGTCACCATTAAATGAATGGGTTTTCCCATCCCGGTACGTTTGAGTCGTGAAGTGACCACGACTTTCTAATACCCATAGGGGGTTACTCCCTAAGAAACTATAGCGACCAATTCGTTCACCCCCCTCAACTGACTCCAACAAGAAACTATAGGGTTCATCGGCACATACCCGATACCATGCAGATACGGGTGTGTCTAAATCTGCAACCCATTCCTGATAGACGGGAATAAAATTACCATGGTGAGATAGTTGTGTAAATTGGTCGAAAGTTGGGAGGATCATAATGAATGTGTGCAGATTAGAATTGATATGTTCAGATAATACCCAGCTCCTCAGAATCTTCTAAAGGATGTTGCGTTTTGCTCTAAGAAACCTTATTCAGTCTCCATATAAGATGTTTTTTAGTGGGAAGAGGGGCTTTTGAGGGGTTGGAGCCAAGGCAGCATGGGTAAGATGGAATCCGGTTGGTTTTAATAGCATCATTGACTTAGTTCTACCCAGTTGCACCATGAGTTGAACCAAGATTAAGATGATAAAGGAACAGTAGGGGTTTACTTTCAGGGTGTTAATTCTCCAGCATTCATTTGTCTAAGGGAAAAATGACGAAGGATTAGAGTCATTATTTTAGATAACAACTGGTCTCCGTGCAATGAGGAACTTTTTACTTTCGATACAAAATCAGAAAATTACTGTACCTACTATCATCCAGGTTAATTTATGACCCCATCCATCAACCATCCTACAGAATTTCGATTTCCCGACGTTCTAACCCATCCTGTACTCAATCATACCCAACAACTCGATGCCATAGCGACTCAGTTGGATCTGATTTTAATATCTTTTGAAACGTTGACTGGTACTAACCAGGATGGGTATTTAAGTGCAGTTGAAGCCTTAAACCTGACTGGAGTGGTATCCAACCCAATTGGTTCCCTTCGATACCAACACCCTAGCCCCTTGAGTAAAGGACAAGGAGGGCGTAAATCCCTAGATATCAATGAGGTTCGATCCCTAGTTTTAATTGTTTGTCACCTAGCCAAGGAACATCAGGAATTCATTCGACGTGCTGTGGGACTATTAGAACAGGTGAGGATTCAAAACCAATCCCCTCATCGTACTGCCCTATTAAGTAATTATATCGATGCATTTTCCAATGCCTATCAGGTTTCCATGAATGACGGAAACATCATTTCCTCCCAACAATTAACCTTCCTTGCACTTAAACTTTTGATTGATCTATTATTCTACAGTGGAGCGGGAGGTGTTAGACGGTTGTGGTTTACATTATTAGAACGGGCAATGATTCATGGTTACGCCATCACTGAAGAATATCAATAGTCGTCACTACTGAATTATGTTTGAAAAATTAGGGTTTATTTG
Organism: uncultured Synechococcales cyanobacterium; assembly: GCA_903897715.1. GTDB lineage: Bacteria > Cyanobacteriota > Cyanobacteriia > CAIUCS01 > CAIUCS01 > CAIUCS01. Next base: position 8,373 of record CAIUCS010000173.1, on the reverse strand, counting down.
CTGTTCCTATTGTTTATCCTATTCCTACCATGACATCAATCATTCATCGTTATAGTTTGCCCACTTGCACCTTAGAAATTTTAGGAAAGTCTTCTCCCCTATTCCGTTCGGTGAATCATGCTTCGGTAAAGCCATTGTTATTTCGATTGAATTTCGATGACCCTCGACTGCCAAAGGATGACCATCTAACCATTGAGGGGAATCTTCAGCAATTGAATCAATTACAAGTCACTGTAGAACACTACATTCAGAAAAGGCTAAATCCTTTGAAAGATGACCCAAGTCTGGGTTATGCCCCTCCCCAAAAAACAGAAGATCCATTTCTGTCCCAGGCGGGGACATGGTCTTCTAAACTTGAAGAACTTAGAATTCCTTCCCTTTCTGCAACGCCATCCCGTTTCAACCTAAAGCTATATTCCAGTGACTTCCTCACTCATCAGCTATGTCTAGGAGACTTGACCCCTGTTCCAACCCAAGTACAATTGTCTACCCTACAGTTGTTTGATTTAGCTTCAGCATTGACCCAACATACCGAAGAAGCACTGGTTCTTTCTCCACCCCCCCGTTCCAGTGGATGGAACCAAAACTGGGGACAGATAGCCGCATTGGCAGTATTAACCTTGGGATTAGCCACTTCTACAATAAAATTATTTGATGGTTCGCCCGTAGCCAATTCAGCAAGTGGGAATTTACCTAAAAGTAGCCTAGGAGCCAGCAGTCTAGATCAACAAACATCCCTAATCCAGCCCTTTTCTTCTCCCCAACCAGCAACCAACCCCATAGTTGACCCTACATTGTCTGCCACCGCTCCCAGCCCATCTCCTAGTTCTATGGATGTTCAAGCATTGGATAGTAATCTTAATCCCTATCCATCCAGTCAGCTCCCTCCCCCCATGATTACCTTACCCCCCCCGCCCCCCATCAACCTACTTCCCCCTCCCACCCTATCTATACCAGAACCGCTGCCAGTGGTTCCCCAAACCACCCCTAAAGTGGCTGCCATCCCCCTTGCAGGGGTCAATAATCAATTTAATCCTAATCCAACCGTTAATCGCAAGGGTTCCCGTAAACCAACCACAGCATTTGATACAATTCCCCAGGTAGCTGAGGTTCGCTCTTACTTTGAACAACGTTGGAACCCTCCCAATACCCTGACCCAAACTCTTGAATATCGCTTATTACTCAGTAGTGATGGCTCAGTGAGTCAGATTATTCCACTGGGAGATGCGGCTGGTGCCTTTGTAGACCGCACTGGCATCCCGTTGGTTGGTGATCCGTTTGTCTCCCCGTTAGAGGGGAGTAAGATACCAATGCTCCGACTGGTGTTAGCCAATGATGGCAGAGTGCAGGTGTTTTTAGAATCCTTTAATTAACCGGAACACTCCACCATGCGATGGCATAGGGTTGAGTGGGCTCATTAACTTGTCCTTGGTATTCAACCCTGATTTTATAATGATCTGAAGTGGGGATTTGGTAAAAAATATGCTCTACACTGTCTACTTTACTGGTGGATGACCATAGGGCAGCATTAATATTAGTCTCACCAGTCCGCATCAGGTAAAGGTTAAGGTTGTTGAGTCCGCGATCGCGAAAACCTTCCCCCAGGTCATAGCGTTGATTGTGGTTGGCATCATTTAATTCAACAAGGCGGTTCCAGGTTACGGTAATTGAAATAAAGCTACCTTGACGCAGTGGTTGCCGAAGTTCATATTCATGAATATGACCAGCGGGGGAACCCTTAGTCCCTATGGTGTCATAGTTCCATCCCACCATGGCTACCGGAACAGACCGCTGCCATTGTCCCGCTCGGAACTGGTGATATGCCCGATAGGCATTTAATTGTCCAGTTCCCATTTGGGGATGTAAGGGAATTTCAGGGTTGCGATACACTGGGCTGGCAAACCAATTTGCCCCGGATTTATCTACAATGGTTCGGCTCATCCCTAACCGTAACCCATCTCCGTTATCTTTTAATTTGTCAGCCGAGTTGAGTAAAACTGCTTTCATGACTTCCGGGTTGCGTGAATCTAAGCTCCATTGGGGAGCAGGAGACGGGGGGGTAGCAGTTTTCTTACCTATGGAAATATTGAATTGTTGAGATAATTGGCGATCGCCCAATTCCTGTAACAAAGCAACCGTCCCAGTCACATGGGGGGCGGCAAAGCTCGTACCGCTGACCGTGCCCAATCGCCCCGTCAACTTCATAATCACCACATCATCTCCGGGAGCCAATAAGGATACTGAACTTCTTCCATCCAAGTTGGATTCCAACCCTTTCTGAGCATCCTCAACCGGATCACCCCCCAAGTTGGCAGAGGCAACTTGGGTAAACACCCCGTCTTGCTGGGTTGAAAACGCTACATTTAGCCCATTAAAATTATCTGTCGGGATAGGGATTCCCCCTTTTCCCTGGTTACCAGCCACCACATATACCACGCGATGTACCCGGGAAGACCAATCAATACACTGGGTCAAAAGGGCATTACCATCTAATCGGGCGTTGGGTCGGGAATCATACCTTAAGGATTCACCAAAACTAAAATTGATCGCTCGCACATCTCCCCCGTTTTGCATCGCCAAATGTTGAGAAGCTAGACACTCTAAGGGCTGACCATTACGCCGGATAACTCCCATCGCCGTTGAATATAACCGTGCCTCTGGGGCAACCCCTTGAAATAATTTAGTATTCCCAACCATGATGCTGGCTACCCCCTGGGCATGGGGGTCTACATTACCATTGGATTGAGCCGGACGATTTTGAAAAAAGACCTGACGAATTTGGGTTAATTTGTGACGGGAGGCTACCTTGTCTAAACCATACTTCCCTGGTCTGCCAATTTCCATCTGTCCAAGGGCGATTTTACGTCCCTTAAGACCATAGGGCTCCCCATGTAACCGTAACCCATCAATTCCAGTAGTACCAGTGGATGTATCAGGGGTAAATCCGTAGGCATACACCGCGAGGGTGGTCACTCCAACCATGCCACCCCACATACCTAAGGTTATCCAGTTTTTAGTCATGAACTCTACGCTTTACCATTCAGATGGGCGCACATATATCAAACACATAAATCAAAAATATCCCAGACACTAGGGGACAAGTTTTGTTAAAGTAATATTGTCAGTTATAAAAAAATATTAACCTCACTAAAAATATGAATTTTAATATTGATCATCAATCGGTTTTAATTGCACCCTCAATTCTATCCGCTGATTTTAGCCGGTTAGGAGAAGAAATCCGTACTGTGGATGCAGCCGGTGCCGATTGGATTCATGTAGATGTAATGGATGGACGTTTTGTTCCTAATATTACCATTGGTCCATTAATTGTGGATGCAGTGCGCCCCCATACTCAGAAGCCCCTTGATGTTCATTTAATGATTGTGGAACCCGAAAAATATGTAGCAGATTTTGCCAAGGCAGGAGCTGATATTATTTCAGTCCACGCTGAACATAATGCTTCTCCCCACCTCCATCGTACCCTAGGACAAATTAAAGAATTGGGTAAAAAAGCTGGGGTTGTCCTCAATCCATCCACCCCGTTGGAATTGATTGAGTATGTTTTAGAATTATGCGATTTGATTTTGATTATGAGTGTGAACCCTGGATTTGGTGGGCAAAGCTTTATCCCTGGGGTTGTGCCCAAAATCAGGAAATTACGCCAATGGTGTGAACAGCGAGGACTGAATCCTTGGATTGAAGTAGACGGCGGACTCAAGGCAGGAAACACATGGCAGGTAGTTGAGGCTGGGGCTAATGTGGTGGTTGCCGGCTCAGCCGTATTTAATACTAGTGACTATGCTGCGGCGATCGCTGGCATTCGCGCCAGTAAGCCAGCAGTTCCTCAGTTGGCAACCGCTTAAACCCTCTCATCGGGTTGTTCGGTCAAATTGCCAAACCGTAGTTGGCAGTAAACTAATGCGAAAGCCACCAGTAATAGGCTGGTTGCTGCAGCCGCCGCATAGCCAAAGTCAAATTGTCCAAATGCCTGATTGTAAATATAATAAACCAATAAATTTGTCGAATTTAAGGGTCCACCCCCAGTTATTACATAGACTTGCTCAAAACTACGGAGGGTGAAAATTGAAGTAGTAATGATGGCAAAGATTAATGTGGGGCGCAAGCTAGGGAGAGTAATGAACCAAAACTGATCCCAAACATTAGCTCCATCAATTTCAGCGGCTTCATAAAGGGTAGCAGGGATAATTTGTAATCCTGCTAAAAATACCACCAAGTTAAATCCTAATTGCTTCCAAATACTAAATAGAATTAAAATTGGCATTGCCCAGACCGTGCTACTTAGCCATGGAACGGCAGCAACTCCTGTGTTTTCTATAAATGCATTAACTGGACCATTGGTTTGAAATAACCAACGAAATCCTAAACCTGTTGCAACTAGGGATGTAATTGAGGGAATGAAGAAGGCAGTACGGAATAATCCTTGCAACTTTAATTTTTGTAATACCAAATTTTGATTCAATAAAATTGCCAATCCCAGGGGAAGGATAACACTGGGAATAACAGTAGCAATGGTAAAGTAAATCGTATTACTCACCACTTGCCCAAAGTCACTATCATGAATTAATCGGACATAATTTTGCAACCCGATCCAACGCACACCTTCCCGGGTAAAACTACCACTGGTAAAACTCAGGTAAACTAGGTTGCCCATTGGCCATAGGATAAAAAAACTGAATAAAATTAATGCGGGTGTCATAAACGCCCAAGCAGTTAATGTAGATAACCGTTGGGATGTTTGGGATATACTGGTTTCCTTAGAATTCATGGTGTGGGCATTTAACCATTTAACATTTAGCGCATTCTTTAGCTCAATCTCAATGCTGCAACGAAATAAACGTTTATTCCGGTCTCTCTATCACTATTGTATCGGTAACACCCTAGTGCGGTGGTGGATTGTGGGATTACTGTTTACCGGAATTAACATTTTACTACTCTACGGTTTTGTAGAAATCATCAGGTTTCCATACCCCGTTGCCACTCTCATTGCGGCAGAGTTGAATACGGTAGTCCGGTTTTTAGTCAATGATCGATGGGTATTTCACCATCCCACTCCCACTTGGTATCGATTGTGGCAATATCATCTGGCATCCCTCGGTGGTTTTTTGATTTGGTGGAGTACGGTAAATTTGTTCCCAAAATTAGGAGTCCATTATTTAATTGCCTCCGTGTTGGCAACCGCCTGCTCTGTGGTTTGGAGTATGGCTTCAAATTTTTTGTGGATTTGGGGTAAAAAAAACAAATAAGGTTTTCCCATCCCCCGTTAAACATTGCGCAACGCCACAATTGGGTCTAACAGGGCTGCTCGACGGGCAGGAATAACACCAAAGAAAAGACCAATCCCGCCGGAAATACTCACAGCTGCCAAAATGGCAATGGGAGAGATACCTGCCTTAAGGGGAGATAGAACTGCCACCAATGTAATGCCAGATACGCCAATGAGGGTGCCCAGGATGCCACCGGCTGACGATAGAATGACTGCTTCAATGATAAATTGAGCTAATACGTCGTGTTGAGTTGCTCCTAAGGCTTTCCGTAATCCAATTTCTCCGGTGCGCTCTGTGACTGACACTAACATAATATTCATGATGCCAATGCCACCTACAAAAAGGGAGATGCCTGCGATCGCCCCCAACATAATGGTCAATCCACCTGTAATGGTATTTACAATTTCTAAGGCATCTTTTTGGCTTTCCACACTGAAGTCATCTTTACAACCACTCTGATCACATACAATCTTATGTCGTTGACGGAGTAAGTTGGTGATTTGAAATTGAGCTGCTTGAACACTTTTGTCATCCACCGCAGCGGCAGAAATAAACGATAACTGGGTTCCAAAAGGAGAGGTGCGTCCCACAATGCGGTTAGCCATGGTAGACAACGGGATAAAAACCGACTCATCTTGGTTGGTTCCCAAAAAAGCTCCCTTGGGTTCCATGATTCCTATCACCAAAAAGCTAAGATTCCGAATTCGCACCTGTTGACCTAAAACCCCTTTACATTGATCCTGTTCAAAACTACAATCAAACAATTTTTCAGCTAAGTCTGGTCCTAGTGCTGCAACCCGATCCGTACGCTTTACATCTAGGTCGTTGATATATCGTCCAACAGCTGTATCAAAACTACGAACCACTGAATAATTGGGGGTAACACCAATGATCAAGGAATCTTGATTGCGATTTCCATATCGCACCAATTGCCGAGCACTGATTTGTGGCGCAACCTTCTCCACCGTTGGTACTTGGTTGGCGATCGCCTCCGCATCACTGAGTACCAAAGTCCGGGGTGGATTTAGGGTGGTGGTGCCACGGGCACTGCGGGTTCCAGGGATGACAAACAACACATTAGTACCAAGGGACTCAAACTGTTCCGATGCTAATCGCTGCGCTCCCTGACCAATGCCAATCATCGCAATAACAGAAGCGTTACCAATAATGATTCCCAGCATCGTAAGGGTACTACGTAGTTTGTTTGCCACCAGGGTTTTGGTCGCCATTTGTATCCCTTCTAAAATATCCATATGGGTTTATTCCTTAATTGTTGAATTGATGGAGATGACGTAACCAATCTTGCCCAATTTGAATGGTGACATCTGAATTCAGATTACCCGTACTTTCAGTGCGTATCTCACCAAAACCCAGTTGACGTCTAACCCTTGCCGCATCTTCCACATTACCCCGCTGGGCAATAATGCGGGTTACCAATAATGGTTCAGTCCATCCCGTGTCGGAATACACGGTGCTAAATCCGGATTTCATCAGGATAAATCGAAGTTTTTGTAATGGTTGTTTTTGTCCTAAACTATCTTGTAATGCAATTTTTAGGTCACCTCCATTTTTGCTGATTGTTGTTTCAAATCCCTGGTCAAAGTATCGAGCAATTAAATTAGTGATGCGGGAATGATCGGGAATCCAATAACTAATTTGGTTTCTAGATCCACCATTCCCAAAATCCCCAGGTAGCATCAAGAGTTCAGTATTTGATTGGTTTAGTTGGGTGGTAAAGCCTACTAGGGCAAGTAATTCTTCAACGCTAAGGTTGGTATCAATGTGGGACTGAACCACTGAAAGGAGAGCCGGAATTTTAGGTAAGATTGCAGGGGTTAGACTTTGCTCCGCCAATGCACGCATCACTAATTGCTGTCGTTGGATACGCCCAATATCTCCATAACCATCATATCGGAACCGAAGGAGTTGGAGTACCTGATCTCCATTGAGATGCTGCCGACCCGCCTTTAAGTCTACATAGAACCGTTGACTGTCATCCCGATACTTTAGGTCTTTGGGGACAAGTACGGTAACCCCCCCTAAGGCATTCACCAATTTTTCCACCCCTTGGACATTAATACGCACATAACGGTCAATGGTGATATCCCCTAGTAAGTGACTAGTCGTAGTGGCACTAAGGGCGGGACCACCATAAACATTAGCAGCATTGAGTTTATCAATGCCATAGCCCATAATGTTAACCCGAGTATCCCGTGGAATGGAAAGTATTGCCAGACGTTGATTTTTAGGGTCAAACCGAAGCACTAAGATCACATCGGATAACCCTTCTACGGAGTTAATCGTGGCTTGATAGCTTAATCTTTTTGTTTCAGGAGGGGGATTGCCAACCTCAGTACTGAGTACTTTAATTCCTAAAATTAATATATTCACCGGGCGAGTCAGGTCGGGAAAACTCAGGTTCGCCCCACCAGTTATGGAAGTACCCTGGTTAAATACAGAAGACTCTTGGGAGGTGAGTTGACGCTGCATTAAAGGGGTACTGGCAAGGGAAACTGCCAGTAATGCCCCAGCAGTGGCTGATAAGACGGCTGTTCCAGTCAATCCAAGTAATAAACTCACCCATCCTATAGCCCGGGGTGGATGGCTGGCAGGGGTACTGATGGGTGGGGGGGGAACCGGGTTGGATTTAGCGATCCCAAACCGTATCCGAGGAAATCCTCTTAAATCCTTAGGGTTGACCATCAGTTAACCTTACTTACTGAGAAGGGAATCATCCAGATATAAATTGTATCTGATAGGAATACACCATTGGGTGTTACAAACCGATTATTAATTTAACATATATTCATCAAAAAACCCTTTGACCAAAAATAATGGGATACAATCTCCGTCGTTTTGGGGCGGCTTTTCTTGGTCTTGAATATAGCACCTCATACCCTCTATCGGTGCACTACCGACTGAGGTCAAGAAGCATATGGGTGCCCAGGGAACGGTCTTGCCTGTGGGTTTGGGTAGGATTGTTCAGGACAGTATTTCCTGAGCTTTGTGGTGGGGGTGGTGCTTATCACCGTCCAACCTAAAAACAAGGGGATGATTCATTTTGCATGTGGGTTTCCTAATCATCATT
>CAIUCS010000172.1 GCA_903897715.1 uncultured Synechococcales cyanobacterium | reverse complement strand
TTCGTCAATCATCCCAGCCACTATGCCGAGATGGTCTAAATTCTCGATTTGTAAGGGAGGAACTTACTGCTAGAAGGACTTCCCTTTAGCTTAGAACACCCCACATCTTTTATTCCCTGTCAACCTGCGGAATGTAGGTTGCAGTTTCGTTATTCCAAAGTGACCTAATTATTTAGCACCTCTATGTAATTAGGAAAGAGTGATCTCATGACGAGACTCAAGTTAGGAAGTAAGCAATACGCCAGGCAACGTTGATGACCGTAAACCTATCCCTTAATACTCTGGTGGAAAGCGTTCAAGCACCAACCGAAAATTGAAGCTTAAGATTTTTCTAACCGACGCATTAAGTAAGCAACTCCAAAATCACCCTTGGGATGTTGCTTCAGTAAAGTTGCAATTTCAAAGAGTTTATCAGCCAAGTCATCTCCTAGTTTCTCAGCGATCGCCAGACGTTCTAACTCAAGCAACTCCAATTCTCGGAATCGTAGTTGCCAATCACTGGTAAAAATTTGGGGTATAGAGGCATGAATACCCAGTTTCACCAAAATATTCCATTCGCCGCAATCACACCACACCCCCCCGCAACCTGGACATCGGTCAACATAAAATGGTGGTTTCATCCCCACCTTTCCCCTTGTTAGGTAATTCCCACACTCAGGGCATAACGCCGCCAGGCTATCTTTGGCTGATGGGATGTACTGTACATCATCCCGTGCCCAAAAGACTGAAGGACCCGCATCTTTACTGGGTTGTGAAGCTTGCCAACCCTGGTAATCACTTCCTGAAATCCAGTGCCCAGAACAGTTAGGGCATTGATGTGCTGACAATTGATCAAACAATTTACATCGTAACAATTCTGTATTTTTATCTTTTGGACAACGCACTAATTTATCCGTCTAAAACTATATAAGTGTAAAATGAATATAACAGTTTTATTCGTAGACTTACCATCAAGTTTTATTATTTAAGATAACTTTCAAGTCATGGCGGCATTTCCCCAAGATGGAGGTCAATCATCCCTTGCCGAATTGGGTAGAGTTTGGAACCAGGAAAATCACACCTGAGTCATCCTTTAAGACTTGGTGATATTTTGTGAGCTTGTTTCGATCAGTGACAACTTTTACTTAAGATAAGAGGGTGACTTTTTCCCGTTCAAACCCCTTCCATTCATGATCCACTTAAAGACCCCCTACTCTGTGCATACTGGTGATAGTAGCAACCTCTCTCCAGCTATATGGATTTATGACACAACCCTGAGAGATGGTTCTCAACGGGAGGGTATTTCCCTATCCTTGGAAGATAAAGTGAGGATCGCCCGGAAGTTAGATCATTTGGGAATCCCGTTTATTGAAGGGGGTTGGCCTGGGGCTAATGCTAAGGATTTGCAATTTTTTTGGCATTTAAAAGAAGAACCGTTGATTCAGGCTCAGTTAGTGCCGTTTTGTTCTACCCGTCGGGTGGGGATGAAAGCAGCGGATGATCCAGTGTTGCAACCCATTTTAGCAGCAGGCACCCAATGGGTGACTATTTTTGGCAAATCGTGGGATTTGCATGTTATGGAGGGATTACAAACAACCCTTACAGAAAATTGTCTAATGATTCATGACACAATTGAATTTCTGTGTAGTCAGGGTCGCAGAGTAATTTATGATGCAGAACATTGGTTTGATGGATTTAAGCATAATCCCCAATACGCATTGGAAACCCTCCGCATTGCCAAGGCGGCGGGAGCTGAATGGTTAGTACTGTGTGACACCAATGGCGGTACCCTGCCCCATGAAATCAGTCAGATAGTCCAGTCAGTGGTTGATGGTATCCCATGGAACGAACAGGAAGGAAGGAATGGATATATCCAGTTGGGGATTCATACCCATAATGATGGCGACATGGCAGTGGCAAATGCCATCGCCGCCATCCGTCACGGAGCTAGGATGGCTCAGGGAACAATAAATGGTTATGGTGAACGGTGCGGAAATGCTAACTTATGTTCAGTTATTCCTAATCTTCAGCTTAAACTTGGCTATCACTGTATTCAACCAGAGCAGTTGACCCAGTTAACGTCAACCAGTCGATTTGTGAGTGAGGTTGTTAATCTAGCACCCAATGAACATGACCCATTTGTGGGGTCATCAGCCTTTGCCCACAAGGGTGGAATTCATGTATCAGCGGTAGAACGCAATCCCCTAACCTACGAACACATAGCACCAGAATTTGTTGGCAACCACCGTCGGATTGTCATTTCCGACCAGTCTGGATTGAGTAATGTACTGGCGAAGGCTCGGAATTTTGGGATTGAGATGAATCGACAAGACCCCACGGGACGTCAAATTTTACAACGATTAAAACGGTTGGAAGGGGAAGGATATCAATTTGAAGCTGCTGAGGCTAGTTTTGAATTGCTCATGCGAGAGGCATTGGGTCAACGACCTACTTTTTTTGAATTAAAAGGATTTCATGTTCATTGTCAAATTGGTGCAAGCCACGAAAATGACACTGGTGCCAATGGTGAAATTTCCGCATTGGCAACCCTAAAGGTTAGGGTGAATGGAAAAACTATTCTGACAGCGGCAGAGGGGAATGGACCAGTGGCCGCATTGGATGCGGCATTGCGTAAGGCATTGGTTACTTTTTATCCAGCGATCGCTCACTTCCAGTTGACTGACTACAAAGTACGGATCTTAGATGGTCACACGGGCACCCAAGCTAAAACACGAGTCCTAGTGGAATTCAGCAATGGACACCAACGGTGGACCACTGTAGGGGTGTCATGTAATATCCTAGAAGCTTCCTATCAAGCTGTAGTAGAGGGCTTGGAATACGGCTTATTAATTTCCTGCTGTCCTGTGTTGCCTTCTTTATCTAACGAAACAGCAGGAACTAATGTTTAGTAATCGGTCAATTCTGTTCATCCTCGCTGATGGCAACCACCGATTGCTTTACAGTTAGGTAGCGGATGACATCGTCTCCTAGGCGCATGGAACGTTCTAGCACTGACACCTGGTTTCCACTACCCCTATAGTTGATCTGAATATACACGCCTTCCCGGTGTCGATTAATTTCATAGGCTAAACGACGTTTACCCCGATGCTGGGTTTCTAGAATCTCTGCACCTTGTTCTTGTAAAATCCCTTGATATTTGGTAATTGCTTGTTCTACCTGTTGCTCTCCTAAATCAGGTCGCAAAATATACATTGTTTCGTAGACAAAATCTTTCATAATAGTCCTATCCTTATGGTCAAGTTGGCTCCTCTGGGGTTAACCTCAAAGGAGCAAGGCTTTA
>CAIUCS010000171.1 GCA_903897715.1 uncultured Synechococcales cyanobacterium | reverse complement strand
GCAGGCTAGTTGCTATGAACTGTGAAGAATCACCGTGGCTTCAGCCCGGTGAGTATGTCAAGCCCTGTTCTGCCGTGAAAACTGGTTGACAGTTAATTGAAGTAATGCTAAATTAAAATTACTTTTAGTTAGCTAAATTTTTATCCGTTAAAATAATTTAAGGCAAGTTTGCGGATAAAGAGCGGGGGATCCAATTTCTGTTTTAGAAATAGAGGCGTAGTTTCAGTGTTACATTCTGAAAAGGGGTATCTCTCAACCCTAGCCGAACAGCTAACCTCGTCAGCATCGAGAGAAAACTATAGTCAATAGGTTAATGTTAATGACGGCTTGATTAATTTGATATTTACTCAGTCCAACCAGTACTGAGGTTCATGACTTTATGCCTACTTTACGGTGTTTGAAAGGGCTTATTCCATTATTATACTAGTTGAAACTCCAGTGGTGATTGCCCTTTGAGATTCCCGAACCAAAAAATAAAGTCTAAGTGTATTCACATTTGGGTAATCATAATCTAGAAAAGTTACCCCTAGGGGCTAAATTAGTCCCAGAAAAATAGTTGTATCATATCGTGATTGGGTAGCCATCCGAGATTCCCTCAAAATTTTTTCCAAGAACGACTCTAAAATTATCTGGTGAAGCTCCCCCAAGCCATTTTGCACTGGGATTTATCCTCTTGTAATCACTGTTTACTGACAGGTCTACACTAAATTTATAGTTCCCATAGGCTTTATAAATCAGCTTCAATGGAGATAAAACAGTAGGAGAAGACTGTTTCTAGGATAAGAGGGGCAGTCCGTTATGGAAAGAGGAATTTGGGGATCATAAATTACAATTATGTTGGCTTTAGCCGGACAATCGGGTCATCCTGTCAGTTACCTTACCCACTTTGAAATAAGGAATTTTTCATTTGTGCGATCTTCAACTTCTAACGATGGTCAGAAACAGCGGAGCAAGGTGAGCTTTTTGAAGAGTTTTTTTCAACCTGCCATTTTTTTGCCAATCGCTGGTTTTGCTGGGGTTATCGTCCTCTGGTGGATCATTGCCCTATTTCGCCAAGAGATGATGCCCACCCCCCCCGAAGCCCTAGTTAAAAATTTAGATTTTATTTTAAATCCATTCCATCGGGGTGGACCGGGTGATTTAGGATTGGGATGGTTACTACTATCTAGCTTGAGTCGGGTCTGCATTGGTTTTTTATTGGGGGCTATTGTGGCTATTCCCCTTGGGGTGTGGATTGGGCTATCCCATGGGGCTTGGTTAGCACTGAATCCAATTATTCAGGTATTTAAACCAGTCTCTCCTTTGGTGTGGCTACCCATTGCCTTGGCAATTTTTAATGCTGCCGAACCCTCTGCTATTTTTGTCATTTTTATTACTTCACTGTGGTCAACCATTATTAATACGGCAGAGGGAGTTGGTAATGTTCCCAAAGAGTATTTAGAAGTTGCCCAAGTTCTGGAAATGCCAAGATGGAAACAGTTGATTAAGGTTGTTTTACCCGCTAGTCTTCCTTATATTTTTACAGGGTTACGGATTAGCTTAGGTATTTCCTGGTTAGTTATTGTAGCCGTAGAAATGTTAACCGGCGGAGTGGGTATTGGTTTTTTTGTTTGGGATGAATGGAATCGTCTAAATGTGAGTTCTGTATTTTTAGCAGTGTTCGTGATTGGTCTGACAGGACTGGTTTTAGACTATGCCCTAGTTAGGCTGCAAACGATCGTTACCCACCGTCCCGTTCGCAGTACTTAGTTCTTGGAGGACTCTATGACCAAACTATGGACACGGCGTAACTTATTAACGGGAGCAGGAGCTACTACGGCAGCGATCGCCTTTTCATCTTGTGGACACCAAAGAGTCCCTAATCCTAGCCCTTCTACCCCATTAGAAATCCAACCAATTGTTGATTCCCGTCTTTTAGAAAAACCAGATTTAACCATTGGATTTGTACCCGTCAATGATTGTGCCCCCTTTGCCGTTGCATGGGAAAAAGGGTTTTTTCGTAAGTACGGACTGAATGTTACCCTTAGCCGTGAAGCGAGTTGGGCAAATTCCAGGGATGGGATTGTCTTTGGGCGTTTAGATGCCTCTCCCGTTGTCTCCGGTTCTGTTACCAATGCCCGTATGGGTGCTGAAGGAGCCCGACCATTTCCCCTTTGTGCTGCGATGACAATTCACCGCCATGGTAATGGGCTTACCATGAATCGTGGGCTTTGGGACGGTGGGTTGAGACCCTGGTATAGTTATCGTGGGAATTTGGATGGTTTTGGGCAGGATCTGCGCAACTATTGGCAAAAGTTGCCCGTAGATGCCCATGTATGGGCTGTGGTACTCAGTTCCTCCATTTACGATTATTTTGTCCGTTACCTGCTAGCTGCTGTAGGGATTGATCCAATTCGTCAGCTACGACTAATTGTTACTCCACCCCCCCAGATGGTCAGCAATACCCGCATTGGCTCCATGGAAGCTTATATGGTTGCCGAGCCTTGGAATACCCGTGCCATTTCTGGCAACGAGGGCATTGGCTTTACCCTTCTTCAGGGACGGGAAATATGGCGTGGTCACCCAGATCGGTTGCTGGCAGTACGGGAATCCTTCATTGAGGATTATCCAAAAACCTATCGCTCCTTAGTGAAAGCGATGATCGAAGCCTGTCAGTATTGTAGTAACCCTGATAACAGACTGGAGATAGCCCGCTTGGTTTCGAAGCGGTCGTTTACTGGGGCTGACCTGAGGTATACCCAGCCTGGTATAGTGGGGAATTTTAACTATGGCGGATTTGACAATCAACCTCGATTGGTGAACAGCTCGGAAACTACTTTATTTTTCGATCTCCCCCCTTCCCTTTCTCAGGTAAAGCATGATCATTCTACATTTTTATGGCAGTCCCACTGTCTTTGGCTTATGAGCCAAGCCGCTCGCTGGGGACAAATCCCGGGATTTCCCAAAGATGGGGAAACCATTGCCCGTCAAGCCTGGCGGACGGAACTTTATCGGGAAATTGCGGCAGAAATGGGAATTCACTGTCCTGTTGACGACTATAAAGTGGAAACTGAATCTGCCTTCATTGATGGTAAATCCTTTGACCCCAGTGATCCAAATGGCTACTTGCAAAGTTTTGAGTTCCGGGCTGGAGTACCTCAACGATATTACTTTACCTGACTGTTTTGAAAAACCAATCCTCTACAAAGTATGACCCCTATGATGCCATCAACCTCCTCCACCCCCCCTTCTCTCCAAGAGAATCAACCCTTTTTGACTATTGAACACATTATTAAAACCTACCGCAAACCCAATGGTGAATTGTTTGCTGTTCTCAACGGGATAGATATGACCCTTGAGAAGGAGGAGTATGTATCAGTCATTGGTCACTCAGGATGTGGAAAATCAACTCTTTTGCGGATTGTTGCTGGGTTGGAAAAAGCTACTTCGGGACTCGTTACCATGGAAGGAGAGATAATCCGTAAACCTGGGGTTGAACGCATGATGGTATTTCAGGGTTATGCGTTATTGCCATGGCTAACAGTACGAGAAAACATCAAAATGGCTGTTGATGAAGTTTTTAAGACCATGAGCCGTCCGGAAAAGACGGCTATTGTAAATGAACACATGGAAATGGTAAAGCTGACTGCGGCTGCAGATAAGTACCCTTATGAGCTTTCCGGCGGCATGAAGCAACGGGTTGGTGTAGCACGAGCCCTGGCAACCCGTCCTAAAATGTTGCTGATGGATGAACCTTTTGGTGCCCTGGATGCCTTAACCCGCCCTAAATTACAACAGGATGTTCTCAAAATCTGGAGACAACATCGTCAAGCTGTCATGATGATAACCCATGATGTTGATGAGGCTGTTTTTATGTCAGATCGGGTTGTCATGATGACCAATGGTCCGGGTGCGACCATTGGAGAAATTTTGGAAATTCCCCTGCCCCGTCCCCGAGTCCGCCGAGAATTGCGAGACTCTAAAGACTACTATGACCTACGAAACTATGCCCTAGATTTTCTAGAGCGTTATCAGTAACGTCCATCAAGAAATAGAGTTGTCGGACAGTCCCAAAATATTTGTAGTAGCTTTTTCTTGCTACCATAGATAGCAATTTGGGTTTATTGAATACAAATCAGAAACCTTAACCTAAAAAAAGTGAAACCCTAAGGTTTTCCAAGATGACCCTACCTAAAATAGACTGTTTCCTGGGAAATATCACATGCTTACCACCACCATTGATCGCATTCTGGATGCGGCTATCTCCGGTCATACTCTCTCCATTCCCGATGGCTTAGATTTGTTACTGCAAACTGACCAGGGAGCCCTAGAAGTGATCAGGCAAGCGGCAGATGAATTGAGGAAAAACCTGGTAGGGGATAGGGTTACTTATGTAATTAACCGTAATATTAATTTTACTAATATCTGTGAACAACATTGTGGGTTTTGTGCCTTTCGTCGGGATAGGAGCGATGTTGATGCCTATTGGTTAGATTGGGAAGTAATCTTTGAAAAAGCAACGGCATCCGTCCAAATTGGAGCAACGGAAATTTGTATGCAAGGGGGGCTTAATCCCCATGCTAAGGTAGATGGAGTTGTCCATCCTACCCTTGCCTACTATGGTCAATTACTTAAGGCATTGAAAACTCAATTTCCTGACGTGCATCTTCATGCCTTTTCCCCCCAGGAAATCCAGTTTATTGCTCGGGAGGACGGTTTGGATTATGGGACTGTTATCAGTACTTTACAAATGGCTGGCTTGAATTCCATGCCAGGTACAGCGGCTGAAGTGTTGGATGATTCGGTGCGTCGGCTTCTGTGTCCAGAAAAAATCAATTCTGCGACTTGGTTAGAGATTGTATCAACTGCCCATCGTTTGGGGGTTCACACCACTAGCACCCTATTGTCTGGTCACATCGAAACCCCTGCCCATCAGATCCACCACCTAGAAAGGTTGCGATCGCTTCAACAAGCATCATTGCAACGGAACTACAGAGCTGCATTTACAGAGTTTATTCTTTTACCCTATGTGGGACAAACCGCCCCACGAGCTTTACGACGGAAGGTGGGACGGGATCAACCCGTCCTTGCAGATGCCCTGCATTTAACCGCAGTAGCCCGATTATTCTTAGGACATTGGATTCCTAATCATCAGCCCAGTTGGGTTAAACTAGGTATTCAAGGGGCAGCCACTGCCCTTGCCTGGGGGTGTAATGATATGGGAGGCACCCTAATGGAGGAACACATTACCTCCATGGCGGGAGCCGAAGGGGGCACCTGTCAGTCGGTAGAAAACCTGCAAACTGCCATTACTTCCATGAATCGTCCTTTTCATCAACGGGATACCCTTTACCACCTCATCCCTATGAATTCATCCATACTGAAGGATCACCCGGCGGCCACTCTAGGCTAATTGCCCCAAGTTGACCTTTGCGAAAATCATTTAAGATGTGCTGTGCAGTTCGTTCCTGATCTCCTTGGTAGCGAAATTCGGCTAGATGTGCCAAATAATCCTCTCCTGTTAACACATTGGGATCAATGGTATATCGGTTTTTGAATGCTTCTAGTGCGTTGGTGGCAGCATTACCAGGGAACGATTTGCACAACTCGATCAATACGGTTGAAATGGTTTGATGGTTATAGGCGGCTTCACCAATATCATCGCAGATGGCAAGTTTTGTTGCTGCACTCTGGTCAATTAATTTTGAGGGTAACACCCCTGGGGCATCCAACAATTCCAGATGATGAGACATCCGCACCCATCGAAGTTGACGGGTTACCCCTGGTCGTCGTTCGCTTTGAACAACTCGTCGTTTCAATAATCGATTAATGAGAGCTGACTTGCCCACGTTGGGAAATCCAATGACGGCTGCCCTTACGGGACGGGGCAACAGACCTCTTGATTGCCTTCGTTGGTTCACCGTTTGCCCTACTTCTTGGGCAGATTGGATAATGAATTCAATACCAGACCCTTTTTGAGCATTGGTGAAATAAACGCGATCGCCCTGGAGTCGAAACCAACTCTGCCATTGCTGCCGTGCCTGTTCAGGAATCATATCTACCCTGTTTAGTACCAAAAGTCGGGGTTTCATGCCGATCCATTCCATCATTTGAGGATGATGAGTCGCAAGTGGGATACGAGCATCCCGCACTTCAAAGACCACATCTACCAACTTCAGTTGTTCCCGAAGTGCTTTTTCGGCTTTGGCAATATGTCCTGGATACCATTGAATTGCTGGGGCAGTCATTATCTTATGAAAGGGAAAACCTTAAATTACTAACGGGGATCGGTGGCAAATAGGGGTTATGGAACCCATTGCTAATGAATGGTTTGTCATCATATGGGTTTTTTAGGGAATGTGGGCAGGTCTACCGCTGCCAATGAGGGGCGTTTTTGGGGGGAACGGTTTGGATAAAGTAAAGGGGAAGGGGTGGCGGGTTGTTCCCTAGTTTCAGATATAATACCCGGATTTGCCGTTGAAATTACCCCACTGGCACGGGTGAGTAGTCCGCCATCACAGGTGTCCCCATCTAATTGGTGGTGGGAATTGTTCACAAGGGACTGGATTTTGAACAATTGCTCCATCCCTTTGTAGTCATGGATGGAATCCATTGATGATTTCGTTTCAACAGGCGTGGGTAATTCAGTATGGGGATCAGAAAGGGTAAGGGTTGAAGAGGGTAGGGGTGTATGGGAATAGGTAGCATAAATGTCTTCATCGTCTGCTTCTGAACAGGAGGATTCAAGATCACTTTGCAATAATTGATCTAGAAAAGTTTGGATTGCTTCATCCGTATCACCATCATCAGTTGATGGAGACCACTCCAATATGGGGGACTCCAATGAGAAAACTGGCTCCCATGGTTTGGGTGGATCAATTGGTGGAGTACCTATTCCCACTTTATAACTTTCATCATATTCATGGCTTGAAACTAAAACAAGTTGGGCTTGCCGGGAATCTTCCAAGTTATTCCTCAAATTAGTTGGATGGTGTGGTTCTTCCTCCCTAGATAATGGCTGTAGTGACGCGATTTGAGATTGACAGGCGGTTAATTCTTGGGTCAAGGTTTCAATGAATAATTGTTGACGACGGTTGGTTTGATGAGACAACTCTAATTCTTGTAATACTTGAGTCAATTGGTGTTGATGGGTGGTCAAGTCATGACCCCGTTGGACTAGGAGACGCTCTTGTGCCTGAGAGCGATCGATTTGCATACTTAATGCGAGTTGGCATTCTTCCAAGGTTGTGTGCAACTGCCCAAGTTGCTGTAAAAGCTCCTGATTCTGGTTTATTAAATCTTCAGTGGAATCTAGGGGAAATGAGATGTGTTGGATGACCATGGTCAATATGCCAATTTTGGTATAGTGAGAGTATAAGATGAAAAATCAATTAGGGGGCTGGCAAGGGCTGAATTTTGTAGAATGTTCCCATTGTTTCACATATCCCCAAGCTTTTGTATTTTATCTAGGTTAGAGACTCTCAGGTAATTTTGTCTTCAGTCACGTCAATCCCTATGGGTTGACTCCAACATGTCATCTATATTAAGGATTTTTACAGAGTTTACTAGGAATCCCTGGACTACCCGCCATTTTCTGCAATAATTCTTAATTCGTTAGTCTTTCATCAATAGGAACAACCTTCCTATAATGGTATTTTTCACTATGTCTATCCCTCCTGCTCCACCACCCTTTTTAGGAACTGATATTGCTGTCAATTATCAACAATCCAGAGTCGTCATTCTTCCCATTCCCTACGAAGCAACCACGACGTACCGAAAAGGATGTGAACACGGACCAGCATCGATTTTGGATGCGTCTCAACAAGTGGAGTTTTATGACGAAGAATTAGATTGGGAAATTGGTTATGGGGTTGGTATTCACACTTTCACCCCTATTGCTGATACCCGCATTTTACCCAAACCCTCTGCCGAGGAAATGCTTGAAATTACCCGACAAACCATCCTACAACTGGTGACAGATCATAAATTTGTTGTAGCCTTGGGGGGGGAACATAGCATTACCGCCGGCATTGTTGATGGGTATCGACAGGCTTATGGGGATGAACCCTTTACCGTGGTTCAAATTGATGCCCATGGTGATTTGCGGGATGAGTATGAAGGTTCCATGTATAACCATGCCTGCGTGATGCGTCGAATTGTGGATATGGGTTTACCAACCCTGCAAATAGGAATTCGTGCCATCTGCAAGGAGGAAGCAGATTTAATTCGAGAGAAACAATTGCAGGTATTTAAGGCACGGGAAATTGTTGCCCAGTCAGATTGGATTGATCGGGCGATCGCCACTATTCCAACGGAGAATGTGTTTTTAACAATTGATTTAGATGGCATTGACCCCACTCTTATTCCTGGAGTAGGCACTCCAGAACCTGGGGGCTTAAATTGGTATAGTTTAACGACATTTCTCAAGCAGGTATTTGTTCGCCATAGGGTAATTGGAGTGGATGTGATGGAATTAGCACCAGTGAATGAGTCAGTGGTTTCTGAGTTTACCGCCGCTAAATTAATCTATAAATTAATTGGCTATCGTTTCATGAATTCAGACAACCCTCCAGCCTAATAGAAATACAACCCCTACTTTATAATCAAAAGTCCTGATTTATGGCTTCAACCAATCTACCCAAACGAATCTCCACAGCCTTGATCAATGCCCTTGGATCAGGGGTTGTTCCTCGGGTTGGGTTGGAACATATTGCTGTAGGTCGGGAACGGGAATTGCTTTCCCTCCTTCACGATTTAGAAAATACTGCTGAGGGAGGTTCGGCATTTCGGTTCATTATTGGTCGCTATGGAGCAGGCAAAAGTTTTTTATTACAACTCATTCGGAATCGGGCAATGGAACAGGGATTTGTAGTTGCTGATGCTGACTTCTCTCCAGAACGAAAATTGGCAGGAACAGGGGGTTCCAGTCTTGGGGTTTATCGAGAATTAATGGGGAATTTGGCAACCAAAATCCGTCCTGACGGAGGGGCACTAGCACCTATCCTAGAGCGATGGATTGCTGGCATTCAAACCCAGGTTGCTCGAGAAAGTGGTTGTGGTCCAAGTGATCCTGGTTTTGATGATCAAGTGGAAGACAAAATTCGTTCCGTTGTCAAAGAGATTGAAGACCTGGTAAACGGGTTTGACTTTGCCAATGTCATCATTGCCTACTGGTATGGGTATCGAAATGACGATGATGCTAAAAAAGAGGGGGCACTACGGTGGCTGCGGGGAGAATTTGCAACAAAGGGGGAGGCTCGGGCAGCTCTTGGAGTTCGGGTAATTATTGATGATGATAGTTGGTACGACTATGTAAAGTTGTTGGCACGTTTTGTGGCTGATATTGGTTACAAAGGGTTACTCATCATATTAGATGAAGCAGTCCATCTCTATAAAATCACCCATGCCCAATCTCGGCAAAATAACTATGACAAATTGTTAGCTATTTTTAATGACACAATGCAGGGTCGGGTTGGATATTTAGATGTCCTCATAGGAGGGACCCTCCAATTCCTGGAAGATTCACGGCGTGGTCTCTATAGTGATCCGGCGTGGCAACGACGCACAGCTACAAGCCGAATGGTAAAGTCAGCACTTCAGGGTCTAACTGGACCGGTGATCCGTTTAGAACCCTTGAATCAGGATGAACTGTTACGGTTATTGGAGCAGATTACTACTGTCCATAGTGATCACTACAACACTCCCTATTCA
This sequence comes from uncultured Synechococcales cyanobacterium, assembly GCA_903897715.1. Classification (GTDB taxonomy): domain Bacteria; phylum Cyanobacteriota; class Cyanobacteriia; order CAIUCS01; family CAIUCS01; genus CAIUCS01. The sequence goes on along the minus strand of CAIUCS010000171.1, from coordinate 1,154 downwards.
TTACAAAAACCTGACCTACAGATTTTCTTAACTGAAATGACTCGACGTTTAGGTTCTGATATTCTCTTAACCCCTGGTGAAGTGGTTCGGGATTGGCTCGCAGTATTAAATGTCTTACATCAAAATCCACAGCTTTCCTTTTCATCTGTGATGCTGGGAGAACAGTTCCAAGTCAAAGGTTTTCATCAAAATAACCAAGATGGTAGTTTACAACCACCTAAAATACCCAATGAATATGCCGAGTTTACGCTATAGGAACACTGGTTGTAAGACGGTTGATAATTCATCTATGGGAAACAATTAATTCCCAGTTTTTTCGATGCCCAGCAAATGATAAATTAACCAAGTCACTGTAGATAAAACAATTGGTCCAACAATAGCGGCAAATAAGCCATTGACCGAAAAACCGATGGAAAGTAGGGAAACCAGCTTAAACGTAACAGCATTAACCACCAGGAGGAATAGACCAAGGGTTAATATACTGATGGGTAAGGTAAGTAAAATGAGAAGTGGACGAATAACCGCATTTACAAAGCCTAATATTATTGCCGTTAGTAAAGCTGCACCAAAACCGGTTAAGGTGATACCGGGTACCAGCCATGCCGTAATGATCAAGGCAACTGCTGTCAATAACCAAGTCGCAAGGAATTTTTGCATGGATTTTACTGAATGTTGTTGTATTGTAATTTTAATCTGTTTATTTATTCCAGCACTTCAAGGCGTAAATAGATCTATTGTGCTATAACTCATTGCCAATCTCCCGACGGAATGGGGATGCCGCCAAGGCTTTTAATTTGCTCCAATTGCATTTGATAAACCCAGGCAATGGTTAGGGGCTGACCAGAAGGGCGGAACGTTTGAATCCGAGTCCGGTTATAAGAATTACCAGTGGGGATTATGCCCTTTATATACCCTTCCAAGTAATCCAATTCATTCAACACCCTAGGATGTGATATTTGAAGAACATAACCCCAAACTGTATTGTATCCTTTCCCCATGGCAGGATAGTGATACCGAGGAAGATGATAGAGGCTCCCAATAGCTGTCGCCTTTTCTGCCTGAGAAAGACGATCTAAACCATATTTTTGATAATATGACTCTCCAGGTTTTAATGTGCCGTAGACAAATACCTTTAATAAAGTGGTGTTCATCCT
>CAIUCS010000170.1 GCA_903897715.1 uncultured Synechococcales cyanobacterium | reverse complement strand
GATACTTTCGGTTGTGATACTTCCATTACTGTAGATGTAGATGTAGAGGTGTAGTTATGTCCGCTAGAGATCGCTATCACAACTGGGTCAAAGAAACGTTAATTTTGGATGGATGGGTGATTTCCCACGATCCACTGTCGATTGCGATCGGGAAGATTAGTGTCCAGATCGACCTAGGCTTAGAAAGTCTGATCGGAGCAGAAAGGGGTGAGAAAAATCGCTGTTGAAATCAAAACCTTCAGCAATGTCTCTCAAATCACCGACTTCTACGCTGCTCTAGGACAATATTTTTGCTATAAAGTTGCCCTGACAGAAAGACATCCTGATCGTATCCTCTATTTAGCTGTCCCCAAACTCGTATACGACTCTTTTTTCACCGAAGCGTTGATTCAAAAAGTTTTACAGGCCTACCCCGTAAAACTACTTGTATATAATCTAGAAAACAAGGAGATTCAATTATGGATAGACGAACACTACCGCCAAAGTATTCGTCAGTTCCTAGAAAAATATGTTGATACGTGGCGAGAAAAAGATGTCGAAACCCAACTCATTATTGATTCAGATCGGGATCATTATCTATTGCTTCGAGTCGGCTGGGAAGGAGAAAAACGCATAAATTATTCAATCTTTCACTTTGATATAAAAGACGGCAAGATCTGGGTACAGGAAAATAATACTGATATTGAACTGGATAAAGATCTTGAAGAAATGGGCATCTCCAAAAAAGAAATTGTGGTAGGCTTCCACTATCCCAAAATGCGCGAATATTCTGACTATGCAACGGCTTGATTACAGTTTTATTATTGAATTCTGATTATTGAGAAAAGGAGCAATTCATGCCTACTGCCACTAAAGTCATTGCAGAGAAAAAAGTGTGGACAGATCAAGAGTTTATAACCTTGCCTCAAGATTCTAGTACTGCCTTCACCATGAAAAGTGGTAATAAACGTTCTCCCGATCTTTGGGATGGGGAAAAGGTGATTCCTGGCTTTAGCTTACCCGTAGCAGATCTATTTCAAACCCTGTTCTTCTAAAATGCCCTCCGCCACCCTCAATCCCACCGTTCTCGAACCCCTCTTTGCCCCCTGGCAAGAACCCAATGCCCATCGTGTTCGGGCAGAAAAATCGGGTGATCCTGCTGTAATCAAACAAGGACGCAGAGCTTCTCCGATCGAGGCGATTAATAACCTACGGGCAGCAGTGCGGGAATGGCGAGAAGCCTTCTACATCGGAGCCAGTGACACCACGATTCAACTCCTCAACCACTGGTTTAACCGCGCCCACCGTCTAACTTTCCCCTCCAAGGAGGGGGCAGGGGTGGGTGGTGAAGAATTTGAGTTTCGTTACTACTTTTGCCAGCGAGAGGCAGTGGAAACCCTGATTTATCTCAAAGAAGTGCGGCAGATTGAGTGCCTATCCCAAATCATTGCCGAGTTTGGCGGTGCAAATGCCGAATTACAGGCATTGGGTATCACCGAAGACGAAGATGCCTAGAGTCCCTATGCCTTCAAACTGGCAACGGGGGCAGGTAAAACCAAAGTTATGAGCCTCTGCATCGTTTGGAGCTACTTCCACGCCCTGCGGGAATCCGACTCGGAGATGGCGCGGCATTTTGTGGTGATTGCCCCCAACCTCACCGTGTAGGAACGCCTCAAAGAGGACTTTGGCAATGGGCGCGTGTTTGACGAGGATCCGCTGATTCCCCCAGAATGGCGGGGCGATTGGAACCTATCGGTGGTGTTGCAAGATGAAGCTAGCGGTGCCGCCACGGGGGGACGCTCTATCTCACGAATATTCATCGCCTTTACGACACTGCCAAACGCAAAAAGAACGCCGAGGACGACAGTTATCCCTGGATGGGTCCCGTAGTGTCTCAGTCAAAAGCTCTCGATACGGGAGCCGCATTGCGAGATAGAATCACCGCCCATCGCCGAGTCATGGTACTCAACGACGAAGCCCACCACGTTTGGGACGCTGGCTCTGCCTGGAACGAAGCCATCCGCACCCTGCATGAAACCATCCTGTCTCGGAGTGGTTGCAAGCTGGTGGCGCAACTCGATTTTTCTGCCACACCCAAAGACAATAAGGGACTGCTGTTCAAACCTATTGTCTGCGATACGCCCCTAGGGGAAGCGGTGGATGCTGGAATTGTCAAAACTCCGCTAATTGGACAAGCCAGCCGCATGTTAGTAGAACAAACCGACGACAACGCCGCCTACCGCTGGGAGCAGCATTTGCTTCTGGGTTACCGCTGGAAAGCCAGCAAAGCCGAGTGGGAAACCAGCGACAAAAAGCCCCTGCTGTTCATCATGTGTGATGACACGGATGCTGCCGATCAAATCACCCAACGCTTCAACACCGACCCCCTGTTTGAGCAACTCAATGGCAAAACCATCAACCTGCACACTAACCTTAAGGGCAAGTTGAAGAAAGTCGGACGGGGGAAAGAGGCTTGCTATGAATTTGTCGAAGACGAAAAAGCCATCAGCGACGAAGATCTTAAGGCATTGCGAAAACTTAGCCGCGAACTCGATAGCAACGCCAGTCCCTATTTTTGTATTGTCTCGGTGCTGATGCCGCGGGAAGGTTGGGACGTGCGAAACGTGACGACGATCGTGCCCCTGCGTCCCTACAGTTCTAAAGCCAACATTCTGCCAGAACAAACCCTGAGTCCGGGCTTGCGCCGCATGACTCCCCCCGGTCAAGCCAACGAACTGGTAACAGTAATCGAACATCCTGCGTTTGCCAGTTTATATGCTCAAGAACTGGCTCAGGAAGGACTGCCCATCGAAGTTATTGATATTAATGACGTACCAAGAACAACGATTTCTATCTTCCCCGATATGGACTATCGCTGATCGGCTTGCTGCGATCGTGCTTAGACTAGGCTCTCAATAACACCAAGAAAATAGGGGGGTATTTGAAGCCTTGCAGACTCAGTTGAGATTTCAGGGCGGACGTAAGTTTTTGGAAACCGTTATCCGCATCAATGATTTTCGGAATACCTACATCGCCCACCAGGAACAGGAGTTGACTGATAAATACCTGGCTGAACAAGAACTCAAAATCTGGATCGAGGCATTGCACATGATTGGAAAGTAAACGAAATGTGCTGCCAAGCAAGATAACAAATCAAGGATGACGCAATTCAGGCGTGGATCGAGGATGTCGGGGCACGTCTGGTATATTTGCCGCCTTATTCGCCAGACTTCTCGCCAATTGAGAACTTTTGGTCAAAGCTAAAGACCATGCTCAAGACGTTGGGAGCACGGACGTATAAAGCTCTACCCAAAGCTCTTGAAACCGCCTTTCAGAAAATTTCTGAAGCAGACATTAAAAGCTGGTTTACCCATTGCTGCTGAACCTCACAATTATGAAATCTGCTATATATTAAATGATCCCAAATTAACCAAAAAGAAAAATAAACTTTCGTAAATAGTTAGAACCGTTGCCAGACAAGGTTGAAAGATTTATTTTCCTTCGACTTTATCAATTTTGGGTGTGTAACAATACTATTAGTTTTTAAGAAGATGGGTATATATTCACTAGTTGGGTAGATTCATCTTCCTGTAGGGGTCAAATTCTAAATTCAATGGACAAAACCTGTTTTGTAGTTTAATCTTAGATTTTTTGACTTGATCTCAACAGTAAAAACTTTAAGTATGTAAGTGTAATGACCAACTGAAGTAAGTCTCTCTCCCTGATCTCCTACCAATTTTAATGTTGGTAGGAAACATGATTGAATCCCATGTTTCTTAGAGTTTCATATCAAGATTGGATTGGGTAGTATGGTTAACATTCGTTAGCTACGAATATTGCCAAAGTTAGATTAAGCAGATTTTTAATAGGCACACACGATGGAAGCAATCTATCAATATGCCTGGCTGGTTCCAGTATTTCCTCTAGTTGGATCATTGATACTGGGGCTCGGGCTAATTTCATTCGATAAAACAGCCGCCAATTTTCGAAAAGGAAGTGCCATCCTGGTTATTTCCCTATTGGGAGTTTCTATGGTATTGTCCATCATTCTTTTGTGGACTCAAATCCAGGGGCATAGTTCATTTTTGCAAGTCATTGAGTGGGCAAAGGCTGGGGACTTCCGACTCACCATGGGCTACACCATTGATCACCTTTCAGCTTTAATGTTGGTGATTGTTACGACTGTTGCTTTGCTGGTCATGATCTATACCGACGGGTATATGGCACATGATCCTGGCTATGTTCGCTTCTATGCTTACTTGAGCCTTTTCAGTTCCTCCATGTTAGGTTTGGTCATCAGTCCTAATTTGGTACAGATTTATATTTTCTGGGAACTAGTGGGGATGTGTTCCTACCTGCTGGTGGGTTTTTGGTATGACCGGAAAGCCGCTGCCGATGCGTGTCAAAAAGCATTTGTCACAAATCGTGTAGGTGACTTTGGTCTATTATTGGGTATTTTGGGTCTGTATTGGTCAACCGGGAGTTTTGATTTCACTGTCATTGGCGATCGCCTTTCTAACTTACTTGAATCTGGAGCCATTGGCACAGGATTGGCGGTATTGATGGGTATCCTGGTATTTCTAGGTCCCATGGCTAAGTCTGCCCAATTCCCCCTCCATGTGTGGTTGCCCGACGCAATGGAAGGACCCACTCCCATTTCCGCTCTCATCCACGCTGCCACAATGGTTGCCGCTGGGGTATTTTTAATTGCGCGGATGTTTCCAGTATTTGAGCATTTACCAGCAGTCACCAATGTCATTGCTTGGACTGGCGCTTTCACAGCCTTTTTGGGAGCCAGTATTGCCATTACTCAAAATGACATCAAAAAAGGGTTAGCCTATTCAACCATTTCCCAGTTAGGGTATATGACAATGGCAATGGGAGTTGGAGCCTATGGAGCCGGGTTATTTCATTTGATGACCCATGCCTACTTCAAGGCAATGTTATTCCTTGGATCCGGTTCCGTTATCCACGGCATGGAAGGAGTGGTTGGTCATGACCCTGTTCTGGCGCAAGATATGCGGTTAATGGGAGGCTTACGAAAATATATGCCAATCACCGCTACTACTTTTTTGATTGGCACCCTAGCCATTTGTGGTATCCCACCCTTCGCTGGATTTTGGTCAAAAGATGAAATTTTAGGTTCTGCATTTGCTGCCCAGCCGGCACTTTGGTTAGTGTGCTGGTTGACTGCTGGCATCACTGCTTTTTACATGTTTCGGATGTACTTTACCACCTTTGAGGGGGACTTCCGAGGGAACGACCAGTCCCTACGTCAATTCCTCAAGCGGGAAGCCATCCATGGTTTTTCCATCAGCGTTGGACCAGGGGCAATGCACGCCGATGAATTATCCCTAAACCCAGGGGATGATCATGCCCATGGTCACCACGGGCATCCCCACGAATCCCCCATTACGATGACATTGCCATTGTTGATTCTGGCATTCCCCTCTGTCTTAATTGGGCTGGTGGGAACCCCTTTTGCGAATTATTTTACAGAATTCATCCATCCCCCGGTTGCAACTGGGTCACTCCATCTTGGGGTTACCCATGGAGAAGAATTCAACTGGAATGAGTTTTTAATAATGGGGGGTAGTTCAGTGGGAATTGCCCTTATTGGCATTAGCCTTGCATTCCTGATGTACCTCAGTCATAGGATTGATCCAGGGGCGATCGCCAATCGTTTTCCAGCATTATATGGATTTTCTCGAAATAAATGGTACCTAGATGACATCAACGATCGGTTATTCATCCAAGGTAGTCGTCGTCTTGCTCGGGCTGCATTGGAAACTGATTCCAAAGTTGTAGATGGGGTTGTCAACTTTACAGGGTTGATTACATTAGTCACTGGAGAAGCATTAAAATATTTTGAAAATGGTCGTGCTCAATTTTACGCCTTAATTGTATTCGGGGCAGTTCTTGGTTTAGTAGTACTGTCTGGAGTCTCAGGATAAGATGAGACTGAGAAACCATCCCGTCCCTAGGATGGTTCGTTCTTATTTCAATGGGTTCTTATCTCTAATAGAATAGCCCTTTTGGACTTCTTCACTTCTTTTCCCTAGTCTTCCCTAATTCAACGGATCACCAATGGATACTACACATTTTCCGTGGCTGACCATCAGTATTTTGTTCCCCGTACTGGCTTCTTTTTTGATCCCAGTCATCCCTGATAAGGACGGACGCACAGTACGCTGGTATGCCTTAATAATTGGTCTAATTGATTTTGTGATTCTGGTATATGCCTTTTATACCGGGTATGATTTCAATAATTCCAATTTACAATTGGTTGAAAGTTATACCTGGCTCCCTCAATTAGACCTAAAATGGTCTGTGGCTGCGGATGGTTTGTCCATGCCATTGATCTTGTTGACTGGTTTCATCACTACCTTAGCCATTCTGGCGGCTTGGCCCGTTACCTTAAAGCCAAAACTGTTTTATTTCCTCATGTTGGCCATGTACGGTGGACAAATTGCTGTCTTCGCCGTTCAAGATATGTTGTTATTTTTCCTGGTATGGGAATTAGAACTAATTCCGGTTTATTTACTGCTATCGATTTGGGGTGGCTACAAACGGTTATATGCTGCCACCAAATTCATCCTTTACACTGCCATCGGGTCTTTATTTATTTTAGTCGCCGCTTTAGCCATGGCTTTCTATGGGGATAATGTTAGTTTTGATATGCATACTTTGGCAGCCAAAAACTATACCCTTTCATTTCAACTATTGGTCTATGGGGGGTTATTCATTGCCTATGCCGTCAAACTACCCATTATTCCTTTGCATACTTGGCTACCCGATGCCCATGGAGAAGCCACCGCTCCAGTCCACATGCTTTTAGCTGGTATTTTGTTGAAGATGGGGGGGTATGCCTTAGTTAGAATGAATGTGGGGATGCTTCCCGATGCCCATGTCTATTTTGCTCCCATTTTAGTTATGTTGGGAGTGGTGAATATTATCTATGCAGCCCTAACTTCCTTTGCTCAACGAAATTTAAAACGGAAAATTGCCTATTCTTCCATTTCCCACATGGGTTTTGTTTTAATTGGACTGGGTTCATTTACTGATTTAGGGTTAAGTGGTTCAGTATTACAAATGGTATCCCATGGGTTAATTGGAGCTAGTTTGTTTTTTCTGGTGGGTGCTACCTATGACCGTACCCATACTCTCATCCTGGAAGAAATGGGGGGGATCGGTCGAAGTATGCCTAAAATATTTGCAATGTTTACAGCCTGCTCTCTGGCATCCATGGCATTACCTGGTATGAGTGGGTTTGTTGCGGAATTGATGGTATTTGTTGGTTTTGCCATAAGTGATACCTATACCCTTACCTTTAAGATTATAGTTATTACCTTGGCAGCAATTGGGGTCGTTCTGACTCCCATCTATTTACTGTCAATGCTGCGGGAAATTTTTTATGGATCTGAAAATCAACACCTTACATCCCATGAAGCCTTGGTCGATGCTGAACCCAGGGAAGTGTTTATCATTGCCTGTCTGCTAATTCCTATCATTGGCATTGGCTTTTATCCCAAGCTACTGACGAAAGTTTATGACTCCACAACCATTGCCATAACCCAGATACTGGATAATAGCTTAAATAAGCTAACATTGCCTCAATCCTATAGGGCAATAATGATTTCAGAGGCAACGGTTCACTCACCGTCACTGGTCTTTATCCGTGCCCCAGAAATTCCTGGACTGATTAAGGGAATTCATTGATTTATGGGGAATAGTTTTTCCCCATCCACCTCAGTTCCTAGTTCTGAGTGTCAACCATTAAATATTGTCTATCCCATCCATGAACTTTATCGAGGAATTTGGACTTCTATTACGGGCACGGTATCCCATTCTCTACATCCCAACCCGAGAGGAAGAACGGGTTGAGTTAGTACTCACCCAACTTGCTAAAATACAAGGGGGACGGGCTGTTTATATTTGGGATTATGTGGATGGGTACCAAGGTAATCCTAATGATCAGGGGTTTGGGAAACGGAATCCATTGCAGGCTTTGGAACTATTGGATAAATTGCCATCAGTTACCGCTGGAATATTTATCCTACGGGATTTCCATCGTTTTCTCGAAGATGTTGCCGTTTGCCGTAAGTTGCGGAATTTAGCTCGTACCTTAAAGTCTCAGCCTAAAAATGTCGTATTGTTGTCACCCCAGCTGACTATTCCCACCGATTTGGGGGATGTGGTTACGGTGGTTGACTTCCCCTTGCCAACTGCTGGGGAAATTAGGACTGAGATCACCCGTTTACTGGCAAATTTAGGGCAATCCCTAGATTCCCAGTTATTGGAGGATCTGGCTAGATCTGCCCAAGGTTTATCCATGGAGCGCATTCATCGAGTGTTGGCAAAGGCGATCGCCACCCATCATCAATTAGAAGCAACCGATATCCAATTATTGCTTGAGGAAAAACGTCAAACCATTCGCCAAACCCAGATCCTGGATTTTTTCCCTACCCAAGAAACCATGACTGATATTGGTGGTTTGGATAACTTAAAAGAATGGTTATTGCGTCGGGGGAATGCTTTTTCCCACCAAGCCCGTCAATACGGATTGCCCCACCCACGGGGTTTGCTATTAGCTGGTATTCAGGGAACGGGAAAGTCTTTGACAGCCAAGGCGATCGCCCATCATTGGCATCTTCCCCTCTTGCGACTGGATGTTGGTCGATTATTTGCAGGCTTAGTGGGGGAGTCGGAGTCCCGCACCCGTCAGATGATCCAAATTGCCGAAGCCCTGGCTCCTTGTGTTTTATGGATTGATGAAATTGACAAAGGGTTTGCCGGACTAGATGGTAAGGGAGATTCAGGAACAACCAACCGAGTATTTAGCACCTTCATCACCTGGTTGGCAGAAAAACAATCACCTGTGTTTGTAGTGGCAACTGCCAATAACATTGAGGCTTTACCAACAGAAATTTTACGCAAAGGAAGATTTGATGAAATTTTCTTTGTTGGGCTGCCGAATCAAACTGAACGCCAAGAAATTTTTACTGTCCATCTATCTCGGCTCCGCCCCCATCATGGGTCAAACTTTCACCTTGAACGACTTGCCTATGAAACTCCTGATTTTTCAGGGGCAGAAATTGAACAAACCATTGTGGAAGCGATGCACATTGCCTTTAGTCAAAATCGAGACTTCACCACTGATGATATTTTAGAGGCGGCTAGTCAGATGATTCCCCTTGCCCGCACTGCCCAAGGACAAATACGGATCCTACAGGATTGGGCTGCAGCTGGTAAAGCCCGCCTTGCATCCCGTTATGGTAACCTGTCTCAGTTCAATTCATAGCTTTGGCAGAATAATTAACGTTGCCGACAAATGGCAAATACTGATGTGTAGCCATGAAGGAAGGTATTCCCTCCAATGGGACCAATCTCTCCATTACAAAAAAAGCCACTTAACGGAACGTCAGTTTGATAACGACGGAATAACTGAGAATCAAAGTTCGGTTGTCCGTAAAGACCTTCACCCCTGCCTAAACAGGTAAACATTAGGGCACCGTGGGCATTGGGCTGGGAATAATGCCGTCTTTCATAGCCTGCCAATAAGGTTTCAAGGTCTCCCTCAGAAGTATGGGCATCCCGTAGATGAAATTGAATTCGTTGTCCCGTTCGGACTCGATCTCCAATGGCGATCGCCCCCACCCGAGGATCCACCCCCAATAAATTACGAATGAGGAAGTCTCCATAATCTAAATTTTGTTGAAACCCATTGCGGGCTATCCCAATAAATAATGAATGCTGCGCCAAAACTCGGTCATCTTCATTTAATTCTTGAACCACCTCCCTTAATAATTCCAGAGGGGGACGGGGTTTACCAACCCAGTTTCCATCTTGATCTTGCTGTTGAAGCCCCAGAAGTACATTGCGTTCCCCTTGAGTAATTTGGAAAATCGGTCCAATGGGTCTACAGCCTTGGGCTACGATAGTTTCAATTGTTAGATTCCCCGTCAAAGCTATGCCAACGGTTCCTTCTCGATGGATTTGATAATCGTGAAATAAAACCGACCCATTACTGCTATCTCCATTGGCTAACCCTCCTACCTTCACCGAGCCAGGGTAAGCAAAATCTAAACCCTGTATTAGATCATTAACCTTTGAAGAAAAGGGGTCAGATAATAATATAAAATGGGGCTCCTCTGCCGGATCAACCCCCACAACATCCACCCAGTGACTAGGTGAACTGTCTAGGTCAGGTAAATCATCTGCTCGTAAATGAAAGGTTCTGACTGTACCCTTGGGCAGACGGGCTAATGTTAAAGATAATGCAGGCAATCCTTCAATTTCTTGGGGTTGCCCATTTTTGTCAGTACCAATAATTCCAGCACCACCACAACCAATCAATGCAGGTATAGCCAACCGTTCTTTCAGGAGGGGAATCAATCGGGGATATTCACTGGCGAAGGTAAGTGAAATAAATAAAAAACCCAAATCAGCCGGGGTTGCCAGGATGGATTCAGCGGCATCAACTACTTCAGCAAGGGCTGCTTCTAAGGATGGACGAGTGGATAAAACACTAACCCATTTCATGGAGTCAGACTGAGAAGTATCCAATGTTGGCACATCAGATAGGGGTTCTACCACGGACACCTCCGAATGAAAGTTAATTACAGCTTAGGCAATACACAACTGTTTGAGCCATTATATATGTCACCTTAACACAGAAGCAATGCATTAAACCGGGGATTGTCCTCTTCCCGTCCTAAAGCGAAAAAGTAGGGATGGGCTAGGATAACTGCATCCAATCCCGAAAAATACCACTTAACTCATTCACTGCCAGTTCATAAAATTGCCGACCATGGTGGGGGGTAGCCAGACCCGGGTTAGATCCCATGCGTCCATCCGGGTATCGACGACGAAAATCAACAGCCCCATAGATTGCATGTTCTGCATGGACGATTGGGGTGAGAAGAGCGGTTTTGATGGACTCAGGATAGATGAATTGGGTCAGGGCAATTTCACTAGGGGTTGCATGGGAACCTTCCTGATCACCATACAGTTCTTTCGCCTTTTTGGACACTGAACTACACATAAACCAATTTGCAACATGACACCGTACTCGATCGCTATTTGGTAAATGTAAGTCTGCTAAGTCGGCATAGGTTTCGGCAAAGGCAGCCTTTAATGTGGCAATATTTCCTCCATGACCGTTAATGAAAAAAAACTGGGTGAACCCCCCTCTAGCCAGGGCAACCACGTAGTCACGAATTACTAAAATCAACGTACTGGGGCGAAGACTAATACTTCCCGGAAAGCCCAAGTGATGGAGTGCCATGCCCACATGAATAGTTGGAGCAACTAAGGTTTTTGTGGCATCCCCCACTCCACGGGCGATCGCCTCCGCACAAATTGCATCAGTTCCCACTAAACCAGTTGGACCATGTTGTTCAGTCGATCCAATTGGGATAATAATGCTTTCCGATGATTGCAAGTAAGTTTCTACTTCGGTCCAGGTACTAAGATGAAGAAGCATAGATAAAACGTAAGCTGAAAATTCTAATAATGATTATTGAGCAGGTATTCTCCAGTAGTTGTTATCCCTTAAGAATTGGGCGTTCATGTACCCTATGAACAACTGGAGTAATACCAACCGCCTGGGGGTAATCTCCTGGAAATTCCCCATCAGAGGGCAACTCGAAAGCCAACGGTAAGATTTCTTAGGCTTTGTAAATTCCGATACCGGGCGGCGGAACGGAGTCCACTGATGTCAGAAAACCATGACCCACCCCGCAATACCCTTAACCTGCGATCGAGGGGAGGCGAAGGAGTATTCACTTCAGTCCAAGGAATGGAGCCATTTGTTTTTAAGATTTCTGGTTTTAGTTTATAACTGTCATAATACTGATCGGCACACCATTCCCAAACATTACCATGGACATGGTACAGACCCCACAGATTAGGATGCAGGGTATTGACAGCCATTGTTGCTTCTCTAAATTGTTCATTGGCTTCAGTGGGATAGTAATTGACCACCGACGAATTAATGATTTCTCCATAACAATAGGGAGTAGAGGTACCTGCCCGAGTGGCATATTCCCATTCAGCCTCTGTGGGCAATCGGTATAATTTGCCACTTAATTGATTAAGTCGTCGAATAAATTCTTGAGCATCATCCCAACTTACGGTGTCCACAGGATTATTCACTCCCTGAAATTTAATATAAGCTGGATTAGCCCCCATCACTGCCTCATAATGGGCTTGGGTGATTTGAAACCGCCCAATAAAGAAATCAGACAGCGTTACCTGATGCTGGGGTTCTTCATGAAGGAAAAACTGTTCATATAGTGCTTGCCCCTTGGTAGATATTAGTTTTTGTTGCTCCGCAATTGGGATTCCCATCTTAAAGGTTCCCCCGGGGATAGCAACCATTTCTAATGGGACAGCACCTACAGCTAAACGAAGACTGGGTTCTGTATATTTCCCTGCTGGAGAATTGGCAGGATCAAGGTTTAACTGTATGCGATCCCCAATGGAAGTCATACGGGCAACATTATACCGATAAGGTTCTACGGGAAGCCCCAAAAAGTTAGATTGGGCTAAGGCGGGGGTGGTTAGATCGGAGAGGGTTAATCCTACCATTCCCCCTAAACCAATGCGTAAAATCTGTCGTCTATTCAATCTATCCACAGTAGTTCTCCGAAAAACATCATTGAGGTGAGGTAACTGTTCACTTTCTCCTAGGGGATGAACCAGCAGGGGAATCCCCAAACCCTCTTTACTAGGAGGGGTGGGAACGGTTACGAGGCAGAGATAAAACTGATATTCCTTACTGCCTACTATTTTATGACTTCCTAGGATGAGTTAGGGTTTCCATGTATATCCTAGTTTTCCAACCTCTTCTTCGGGGAAATTAACAAGGGTGGGATGCCCCCATCCATGATAGATATGGGGACAATGAAATTCTGGCTAGAACTGGGGAATTGTACGCCATGACTCATAGAAATCTACCATTAATATAGCTTAAGAAAATCAAGGGGTTTATCAATCCACGGTCTAAATAGTTCTATGAATAAATGTTGAGCGTATGTAAACCATCTACGATGGGGATACCTGGTATGATCCCATAGTAGCAAGACAGCCGGGAGGAAGGAAACGAAATGACAAAATTTGTATTTGTAACCGGCGGCGTAGTATCCAGTATTGGCAAAGGGATCGTGGCAGCCAGTTTAGGTCGTCTGTTAAAATCCCGTGACTACTCAGTATCCATCCTCAAACTAGACCCGTATATCAATGTCGATCCAGGCACCCTTAGTCCGTTTCAACATGGTGAAGTATTTGTGACTGAAGATGGGGCTGAAACCGACCTTGACCTTGGACATTATGAACGGTTTACTGATACCTCCATGTCTCGCCTCAACAGTGTGACAACTGGCTCAATTTATCAATCTGTATTGAATAAGGAGCGTCGCGGCGACTATATGGGTAGTACGGTTCAGGTGATTCCCCATATTACCAATGAAATTAAAGAACGGATTCAACGAGTTGCAAGAAATAGTAATCCGGATGTGGTGATTACAGAAATTGGCGGGACGGTTGGGGATATTGAGTCCCTCCCTTTTTTGGAAGCTATTCGTCAGTTTCGTAAAGATGTGGGGCGACAACATGTTCTCTATATGCATGTTACCTTAGTTCCATGGATTCCAGCGGCGGGGGAAATGAAAACTAAACCGACTCAGCATTCGGTTAAGGAGTTACGGTCAATTGGGATTCAGCCTGATATTTTAGTTTGTCGCTGCGATCGCCCCTTACCACCAGGGCTTAAAGGAAAAATGTCAGAGTTCTGTGATGTCCCAGATAATTGTGTCATTACCTGCCAGGATGCCACTAGTATTTATGAAGTGCCGCTAATTTTAGAACAGGAAGGTTTGGCACAACGGGCACTGGAACTATTACATCTTGCCCAAAGAGAACCTGATTTAAGTCAATGGCAAATTCTTGTGAACCGAATGTATCAACCTGTTCGGGATATTAATATCGCCATTGTTGGTAAATATGTAAGATTAAGTGATGCCTACTTGTCTGTAGTTGAAGCATTACGACATGCTGCCATTGCCACCAGTTGTGAATTAAAGGTGCATTGGATTAATTCAGAGGAGTTGGAAATGGCTCCTCAGGTTTCTTCATATTTCCAACGAATGAATGGAATCCTTGTTCCCGGTGGATTTGGTATTCGTGGAGTAGATGGTAAAATCCGTGCTATTCAATATGCTCGGGAACAGGGAATTCCCTTTTTAGGATTATGTTTAGGGATGCAGTGTTCTGTGATTGAATGGGCAAGGCATGTGGCTAACCTAGAGCGAGCAAACAGTTGTGAATTTGATCCAGATACTCCCAACCCGGTGATCAACCTGTTGCCCGAACAACAAGATGTGGTGGATTTGGGCGGCACCATGAGGTTGGGTCTTTATCCCTGTCGTATTAATTCCCAGACCCTTGCATCCCAGTTATATCGAGAGGAAGTCATTTACGAACGGCATCGCCATCGCTATGAATTTAACAATGCCTACCGGGGAACATTGCTGGAGTCGGGGTTTGTCATTAGTGGTACCTCACCCGATGGTCGGTTGGTGGAAATCATTGAACTACCCAATCATCCTTTTTTTATTGCCAGTCAGTTCCATCCTGAATTTCAGTCCCGTCCCAGTCACCCCCACCCCCTATTCAAGGGGTTTATTGACGCAGCGTTAGAACAATCCCCCAGTTCACCCTTGCCACCCATGGCTTCCACCCCAACTACCTTGCAAACAAACCCCCCTGTCTACGAACTGAGTCACCCACAGGTCTAAGTCTGGTTCAGGCAATTGCCGCTGAACGGCTAATTTGAGGGCTTCAGCAGATTGTTGAGAAGTGGTTAACCCGAATACCGTTGGACCAGAACCTGACATCATTGCTCCCAAAATACCGGGCTGATGTTGAAATATATCTCGCAGTTGTTGAACCGGTGGGTAGTTGGGTAATACCACCCGCTCTAAGTGGTTGAATAACTGTTGACCGATGACAAGTGGATTATTTTGGAAAATGGCTGCAATGAGTGATTCAGATTGAATGGAACTTCGACGCTGAGCCATTGCTTCATTCCCATCAAGGTAGGTATGACTAAATTGTTGTCGATAGGTTTGATATGCCCAAGGTGTGGAAACCGACAAATGACGATATTTCCCTAAGACCACATATAATGGTTCCAATTTGGGTAGGGGATCAAGTACCTCTCCTCTCCCAGTGGCGATCGCTGTCCCTCCTAGTAAACAAAAGGGCACATCAGACCCTAGTTGAGCACCTAATTCAAGGAGTTCCTCTTGGGTTAAACCCAATCTCCATAATAAATCCAGCCCCATGAGAACTGCTGCTGCATCCGTAGAACCGCCAGCCAAACCGGCACCCACAGGGATATGCTTGGTCACTGTAATTTCTACGCCCCCATACTGGGCATAGGCAGATGGAAATTTACATGCCATTAACTCAGCTGCCCGATAAGCTAGATTACGGCGATCTTGGGGTACTTCTGGATGATGACAATGAACAATGATTGCTTCACGTCCCAGTAAGCGTAATTCCACCTCATCAGACAGTTGAATGCTTTGCATGACCATAATTAATTCATGAAAACCGTCTGGCTGTGGATTAGGTTCCACAGTCAGATGATTACCCAGAATTTCCAGATAAAGATTGATTTTAGCTGGAGCAATTAAATGACAGACACCCATTGACAAGGTCGGATCAACCCCCAATACTTCTCCAATCAACATTAACATTCTCCAAAATCAAAGAAGAATTATAGATTTGGAGGATAATGACTAGAAAAACAAAAAATAATGTAATAAAAACACCCATGAGAGATGTTGTCCCCCAACCGGGGGCTACTTTGCCATACTCTGCATTTAAGGGGCGTAGGATGTCACCTAACCGAGTCCGTTGAGCCATGGATCACCTAAAATTTACTGTAAATGGATTTTGTAACGTTCTATAATAAACCTTACCATATAAGATTATGAGTTCTTATGAAACACCTCTTAGATCCTGCAATGGTTCTTAGCATTTCCATTTTATTAGTAGTTGTGGCAATTACGGCGTATACCATCTATACTGCGTTTGGTCCACCATCTGATAATTTACGGGATCCGTTTGACGAACACGAAGATTAAGTCGGTTCCATTGGTGGTGTGGGTACTTCTACGCCACCCAACTGTGGGGAATTAGCTACCCCCAAGATTTTATCCTACCCCTTCAAGGGATAGCAGAGATCTCCCGTGGAGCAATTCAATTTTCTGACAAACTCCGAACAGGTTAATCCATTATAATCCCTTGACAATGGGCTGAATTTTTGTCAGGGCATCCGTCGGTATGGGAGCATACCCTTCTGTTTGTCCTACAATTTGTCCTTCAGTCAGACTCCATATGAGTAATGACTTGAGAGTTTCTACTTTTGGCTCAGTTTTTGGCTGATGATGCTGGGGAAATAAAAACCAAGTGTAACCTACTATAGGGTAAGCATCGGAACCAGATGGATCAGTAAGAAAGGGTAGTAATGTGTCGGGTATTGATATGGAGGTTAATGCAGCGGTGATACCAGCAGCGGTGGGGCTTACAAACTGCCCTGAGCCGTTTTGTAAAGATGCGATCGCCAACTTATTTTTTTCGGCGAACTGATAGTCTAGATAGGTGAGCGAACCCGGTGTGGACTGAACCAAGTTGACAGCCCCATCGTTCCCATCCACCCCTACACCAGTGGGCCAAACCACCTGTCGCCCTTCTCCATAAAGGGCTTTCCAGGTTTTGTTCATTGCACTTAAATGTCGGGTAAGAATTGGAGTAGCACCATGGATAGAGGATTGATAAATAATACGGATCGGTAAATTGGGTAGGCTCAGGCTTGGATTGGCGTTAACAATGGCTGGATGGTTCCACTTTGTAATTTGCCCCATTAACATCCCGCTATACACTTCACGGGGTAATTTTAACCCTGACTCAATTCCCGGCACATTATAAACAAGGGCAATACCGGAAACACCCACTGGAATCATTAAAAACCCTCGATCGCCTATCTCTTGAATTTCCTTTGATTCCAGTGGCACGTCCATGGTGGCAAAGTCTGCTGATTGAGTCGCAAATTCTCTAATGGTTGTCTCTTGGTTCGTCAATTGATAGCGAATTTGAATGTTGGGATAAGCAGTCTTAAATGCCTTGAACCATTCAATGTAAAGGGGAGTGAGTAATGAGTTCCCCACAACATTAAGACTGACTTGTGCCCCCTTGGCAACCGGGGAAGAAATAACCGGTAGGAGGGGGGTGGGAGAGTTTTTCTGCCTAGCAGTAGTTATTTGAGGTCCACAACCAGTTAAGGTTATAGATGATAACAAAAGAAACGTACACCAAAACCGGTTGATTGGGAAACGAACCAGGGAAAGAGGAGCAAAAGTAGTCTGGAGACACATAAGAATAATTAAATTCAGTGGATATTCTATCCACCTATGATTAATGAACTGATTTTCAAATATGAAAATAATTCTCGTTATAGGGAATTATTGCAAAAAGGTAAATCTTGATTGATGGAGTTGATTTCCGTTTGTTCCATTGCATTTATTTCTTGAATGTTTCTCCGCAAAAGTTGCTGCATCCTTGGATGGTAGTAATAGTGTAGACTATAATTGGGAGTGGCTGGAAACCCCCTTCTTTGTTTGTGCTTCCCCCCAGCTCCTGGATCAAACGTTTGTATATTGTGGGCGATGGCCCATTCAATGGGCGAATAATAGCAGGCATTAAAGTGCAAGCAGTCTACTTCCTCAAATGAACCCCAATATCGCCCATAGAGTTGATTATCTTTATAAATACAAAACGAGAGACCGATTGGATGGTCTGAGTCATCTGTGGAGTAACCTACCACCAGAAGCACACGATGGCAATAACTTGGGTATAATTGCTCAAAAAACTGTTGAGTCAGGTATTTACTACCCCACATGAACTGGTCACAGGTGTGGCTATAGAACTCATAGATCAATGGAAAAAGATCAGGGGAGATTTGATCACCAGTCAATACCCTTAAATAAAATCCTGCATTAGCAACAGACTTTCTCTCCCGTTTAATATTCCGCCGTTGATTGGCATTAAACATAGCTAAATAATCATCAAATGTTTGATAGCCATGATTTTGCCAAATATAGCTATGATGTAGCCATGGTGAAAATCCACATTGCTCTGCAACCGGTTGCCATTGAGAATCAACAAATAAAAAGTGGCAGCCACCCATGTGATGTTGCTGACAAAAGTGGTGAATGATATCCATCATCAACTCGGTCAGGGAAACATCGTTTTCTCCAGGAGCAATCAAAAACCGATAACCCTGAGTGGGAGTAAATGGTACCATACCCAATAGTTTAGGATAATAAGGTGTGCCAATCCGGGAGGCTAACTCTGCCCACTGGTAGTCAAAAACAAACTCTCCATAACTATGATTTTTAATATACAGTGGGGCGGCAGCGATTAAGACCCCATCTTGCCAAAGTGTTAAATGATTAGGCAGCCATCCCGTCTTGGCAGAAACACTACCAGAGGTTTCCAGATTATTCAACCATTGCCATTCTAAAAAAGGAGTTTGGAGGGGTAAAGCAAGGAGATCCCAAGCAGGTTGGGGAATTAAACTGAAATGATGAAACCACTTTACAGTAATCTGTGATCCACAATGGGTGACCATGGGTATTGCTGGATAAATCAAAAAATGAGCGACTTTGACCGATTCAACGGGGAACATAGGCATAACAACACCAAAGCACCTATCCCCTACCAGCATCTAGAGTGTACTAGGAGAATATCTCCAACTAAATAATCCTTGGTCGGAGCCTCCCAAGAATAATTCCCTGGGAAAATATCACCCTGTAACTATTGCTTTACTACTCAGCATTTGTATCCCTATGGGAGCAGGAGCAGCCATGTCCGCAGGTAAAAAAATCCGAACACTCACGGCAACCCAGGCAAATAAGAAAACTAGTCCAATTAGCAAAGGAATGATGTATTGGCGCAAAATAGTCATAATTACAACGGAAGTTAACAATAAAAACAATTAGATACATCCAACCCATGCCCAAATGAAACATCAAGTCGGATGCCAAAGAAAGTCACAACGCATCTAAGTTAGGGACATACTGATGACTTAAATTTTAGGAATGATCATCCTGCTTACCTCACATTACTTTCCCTCAATGACTCAGGCGGATAGAGGTCTGGAAAGACCATTACTATTTCCCAAAAAAGTAATATTCATTAATTTTAATTAAATTTTACAGTGCAATAAAGTATCTGTCCACCCACTTGAGTACATTCCAGCTTTGCAAATTTGCCCTCATCCCCCAACCCAATTTTCAATGCCCCAAGGGGTGGTGGAAGTGAATCAAGGAGTAGAATGCACACCTTGATGTTTTGTGAGTGCCACTACCACTGAACAGGGAGATTGGGCTTGGAGTTGTTGGGGGTCAGACCAATGGTAAGGTGCGGATTGTTCAGTTGCCATCCATAATAACTGTTTCGCCCGAGTAATGGCAACATAAAGGAGGCGATAGCTCTCCGCCTGTTGTAGGGATTGAGCCTGGCTCCATGCTTGGGAGGACGTTGGAATTGGTTGATGATGAACTAGGGCGCGGATTTGAGCCCGGGCAATTTCTGATAAGGTAAAGTTACCCAGAAACGAACTAGATGGTGGCACCCGTAATGGGGGGAGGATATTCTTTTGATACAAAAAAGGCAAGAAAACATAATCCCAATCTAACCCTTTTGCTTTATGCATTGTTATTACAGTGACCTGACCACATCGGGTATACCGAGAGTCTGAATCATCAACTTCCACTGGCTCAAACCGCTCTGACTCTACAATTTGATTCAAAACAGTCAAAATAACATCGAATTCGCTACTGTTATACGTTTGACGAGCGATACGATCCGCCAGTTTATCCGCAGTCGCCAGTTCACTTTTGTCATAATTGAGGGTGAGGGCTAAAAACGAAATTAAATGATAGGGGGGTAATTGCAAACGCGCCTTGAGCAGATTACAGCCATAATGACGAGCTTTTTCAATATCTAGCATCTGCGGATTATTTGCCGGGGGAGTGTCTAAAGGTCCGGGGTACAGAAATTGTTCTGGCTGACAAGCCAGGGCATCTAAGTCTTGAACCCCAATCAATTGACGTTTTGCCAGAACCTCTAGGGCGGATTTCACATAGTCTGGGGACTGGGGACGATGAATAAACCGCAATAAAGCTAAGATTTCCCTCGGAATCTGGGATTGACGCTCTCGTTGTCCCACGTCATAAATCCTGAGTTGGTTACCCCACCCTTGTTGTAACGATTGAGCAACATACCGACCTTGTTCATTAGTACGCACCAATATTGCCACCTGGGCTTGAGGGGTACGGGTCATCAAAGTGACTAACCGCTGACCAATGAACTCAATCGTTTCCTGGATATCTTTAGGAGTGACTAACTCCACTCCACCATCCATAGCCGGTGGATTGGCATTGGGCTGGGGATCGTTGGCAGATACTGGATGAATGAATTGTAAGGTGAAGGGAAGCACCTGGGGAAAAGAACCTGAATCTGGCTGATCCCCTTGAGTGCTCGTTTTCTCTCCCTGGGATGATTGATTAACCCATTGGCATACAAAGTTGGCAGTTTCAATGATGGGAAGACTGCTACGTCCAGCATGGTCTAATAGGATCAAACGGTTTTCATCAGCACAATGTTTGCAAAACTCTCGAAAAAAAAGAGGGTCAGCGGGAGTAAAGGTAGAGTTAATGGCTTGATTGGAGTCACCCACTCGAATTAAATTTTGATGTTTTGGGTGCTGAGGATCAGAGGCTAAAATCTCTAATAAACGGGTTTGAAGAGGGGTAGAATCCTGAGCTTCATCTTCAAACACTGCGAAAATCTGGGTCTGCCAGAATTGTCGGGCATCCGGGTCTTCTAGAACCCGTAAAGCAGCTAAAATCATATCATCGTAATCAATCAATTGACGTTTTGCCAACTGGGTTTGATAACTTTCATATAATCCGGCTGCAATGTGAAGAATTTCATACTCTAGATTATCCTCACCTTGGGTTACAGGGGTGTTACAAGACCGTAAGTCTACTGGGTGCAGCCCTGAGCTTTTCGCCTCTCGAATAACCGTATAAGCCAATTTGGGAAGTACCTCTGTCCGCAATAGAGACTGTCGTCTTAACCGTTCAGTCTCTTCCCCATCAAAGCTAGTGCCAATGACTAACTGTCGATATAAGGATGAATGGTTGGCAATCCATTGATCCACACTGTTTCGGATCAAACGATGTTCCTGATTAGGATTGATTAAACTAGTATTTGCAACGTTTATTTTAGATAAATTGGGATGACGACTGGCAATAGTGAAAGCCAATCCATGGAGAGTATGAACAGCGAAAGCACTAACTGGTAATTTCCATTCCTTTAAATGGGAAAGAATTTTAGCCTTAATATTGGCTGCGGCAGACCGGGTGAAGGTCACCACAATTAACTGACGACGGCTATGTAGCTGATGACGTGCAATTGTAATTGCCGCTGCTGCCGCCATTCCAGTTGACTTGCCAGCCCCTGGTACTGCTGA
Source organism: uncultured Synechococcales cyanobacterium (assembly GCA_903897715.1). Classification (GTDB taxonomy): domain Bacteria; phylum Cyanobacteriota; class Cyanobacteriia; order CAIUCS01; family CAIUCS01; genus CAIUCS01. The sequence continues at coordinate 10,416 of CAIUCS010000170.1, read as the reverse complement.
TACGGCTAACCGTCCCTCTCGCCAATTTGCCAATTCCTGCTGCCCAACCCGTAATTGAGTGCAAATGGCAGAAATAGCAGGATGTTCAGTCATGGTAAATAGGTTCTATTGATTATGACATCACCCATAAAGATTATGATTTCACCTCAAAGACTCGGACTGGGAGTCACAATCGGAGAACAAGAAGAATCTTGCAATTGGAAATCTACATTTAATAAATAAATTTTATACTTGCCAGCCTCAGACTTGGGAAAACTAAATGTTCGTAGACGTTCCAAAGCTATTCGGTTCAGAACGCCGTAACCACTGCTAATCAGTAACTGGGGTGAATCAGCCGCTTTCCCAGTGGCATCAGCCAATACAGCTGCTGATATGGATTTTGAGTTATTGATACACCGTTTAGGCAGGTAATCATTAATCACTAAGGGGTCTGGCAATTTGATAAATTCTATACCCGGATCACCTGAAATTTGTTTAGCCTTTCCATACCATACAATTAATTGGTTGGATCCATCAATTTGTCTAGTGCCAACCTCGCTGTAGGTAAAGTCTGCATCCGTATCACTGGGACTGGGACTTGGGGTGGTACCAGCTAGTTGTTCTTGGGCAGCAGCCACTTTAGAGGGGTCAGATAGAGTATTAATGGGATTAGTTTTTAAAATTGAATCGATATCATCAGGTTTAACACTATTCCCAGATAGAAGAGCACTGGATGATGGTTGGGGGGTTGGCGAGGGAGTTGACGAAACTGCTGGACTGGGTATAGACCATTTAAGAGGCGGGGGTTCTGGTAATTTATAGGAAGAAGGGGGAGGCGGCTCAAAGGGAAGGGTTGATGGATTAAACAATTGACCACCTGGAAACCGAGAAAAAACATCATTAGAGGGTCGGGAAATAATAGGGGGTTGAATGGTTAGGTTGGTTGTTGGGGATACTTGTGCTGGTAAACGGGACTGACCAATGACATCCAGTTCAATCATTGGGGTGGACTGTTTACCAGATAAATTCTCAGATGAAAGGGGGAAGGGTGAAGTGAACCAGATCAAGCCATGGAAGCCTATGGAAAGTGCGGAGGCTATCCATATTGGTTCACGGGCTAAACTTGACAAAGATTGTTTCAAGGGTAAGGCTTCCATAAGCTAGACCTAAATGGTTATCCATAATAAATTCAAAAATTAAATCAGTTGCACCTACTCGTTTTTAACGGTTGTATCCTCTAACGGAATAATTTGGGATTCATCGTGACTAGGGAGGGAATTGGACGAAGCGGGGGCTCCCATGGCAAAAGCAATTCGTAGAAATGGGGGAGATAGGAAAGTAGTAATGATCACCATTACAATAATAGCAGCCTGGAGAGGAGGAGATAGTACTCCGCTCACTGAACCAATACTGGCAAACACCAACCCCACTTCACCACGGGGAATCATCCCCACACCAACTGCTAGACGATTAATATCGGGTTTACCAAAAATCACTAAACCGGTTATTAACTTACCAATAATCGCAACAACAATTAAAAATATAGCGATTTTTAATCCGTCCAGATTACTAGGAACGGCAGGATTTAATACTCCAATATCTGTACGAGCACCCACAACGACAAAGAAAATAGGTACAAACATATCAGCGATAGGGACAACCTGTTCCTCCAGTTCCTTTTGTCGGTCTGTCTCAGCTAAGATTAACCCGGCGACAAATGAGCCTAAAATAGCTTCCAGTTGTATGGCTGCTCCTACATAGGCAAGGAAAAATGCAAATATTAAGGCTGATATCAATAACTGACCCCTGGTTTTCAGGTTAGCGACAACCGCCATAAAATAGGGACTTAAAAACCGTCCTAGCACCACTGATCCAATTAAAAAAATAGCTGCGCTGACAATTAAAACCACCACATTGGATAGAACTACTTCCCCCGTTCGTGCCAGACCAGCAACCACTGCTAACACAATAATGCCTAAGACATCATCTAAGACGGCTGCTCCAATGATGATTTGTCCTTCAGTTGAAGCAAGCCGTTGTATTTCTGCTAATACCTTCGCTGTAATACCGATGCTGGTGGCTGTAAGTGCCGCGCCTGCGAATACCGATGGGATGATTGGCATTCCAAAGAAAAAAACCAACCCGGCTGTTCCGGCAATGAATGGAGCCGCCACCCCCACTACAGCGACCACAGTTGCCTGGGGTCCTACCCGAATTAGTTCCTTTAAGTCTGACTCTAATCCAATTTCAAACAATAAAATGACTACCCCCATTTCTGCCAAAACAGAAATCACTTCACTTTGTGCTTGAAAGGTTGCCTCTAATGCCGATGGATTTAAACTGGTGGTCGCCTGTAACAACTCCATGATGAGAGAATCACTGCCTTGAAAGTTACCCTCGGGAAAGATAAGAAGATGTAGAGCAGAGATGCCCACCACTACTCCCATCACCAACTCCCCCAGCACAGGTGGTAAATTTAAACGAATGCAAACTTCTCCCCCCACCTTACTGGCAAAATAAATCACCACAAGACTGAGAAAGACCCCCGCCAAAACGATGGAAGGATCAATGGTGGAAGACGGTTCTACATCCGCCCCATTGTTGGCTAGGGCAACCACTAATGAGAATCGCTGAAAAGGGAGGGTTGGCAGTTGAAAGTTAATGCAATCGAATAAATTAACCATGGTGTACATTTAAGGGATGGAGTAGATGGGTGCATCCCATTATTGCAGCCCTCATCTGAAATCCCTCCCCTTCCCCCCTTTTTGGGAGAAGGGGAACGGAAATGAGGGCAAACGTGCAACATTAGGATACTCTCGGGTGGATTCTTAGTGGTCTGGTTCCAGAGGAGGGGAAGGCTCTGGTTGACTGACAAAAGTTGTACGCCCTCACCCCCAACCCCTCTCCCAGGGGGCAAGGGGAGCCGATCCACCCCTCCGGTTCCCTCTCCCATCGGGAGAGGGCTAGGGTGAGGGCTTTCGGGGTTTTGGATGAAAAGTTTTGTCAGTCAATCAGGGGGAAGACTCTAGTTCCTATCTCCTAAAACACTTCTTTTGTGTGGAGAACGTTAGATTTTTGTGGAGTCCACCTCCCCCCCAAAAGGAAAGGTAACCGTCATACTCCCCTGAGTAAAGGGAGTTGAGGTATGAGTCCGCTGGTTCCTTCCCTATAGGAGATTATCATACTCCTCTGGCTAAAGCTTAGAGGATTCTATGGTCAAACGGTGACCCCATTCGTAGCCCATTTTACATTACCGAACCTAACGGTCGATGCCCCGACAGAATTTCCAGTGTAGCTTCTTATGCCCTAAAGGCAGGGCTTGAAACCCATTTTTTGTAAGGGATTACGCAGGTAGGAACAGGAATTGACCTGTGGGAAAAACAAAAAGATTTTAGATTGGAACCAATTAGTTGTGGATTCTAACTAATACTAATTATCCAGGTACCCACATAACGAACTAACCCCCCTACATCTCCCGGAGCTTCAATATTACAATTGAAATAGAAGGTTCCCCCCATGGATGGATTTTGAACATTGGAAAGAACAATCTCAACATCTTGACCAGCGGGAAGGCGTTGTTCGAGGAAGATTTGCAGATTAAAGTCTTGCTGATCCCACTCTACTTGGGAAACCTTAATTGATTGACGGGTGTCTGTGCTAAAAAAGGAAAAACCTGGTTCTTTACCCACTAAAATTTCCACCTGACTGGGATCAAATTTACCCTTATAGTAGTTGGGGTAGCTTATTGCAAAACGGTTGACGGCTACCTTTAGCTTTTTGGCAGGAATCTTGAGGCGATAGCGATCGACGTTGCCAGATTCTCCACCAAAATCTAAGTAATAACTCAACTGATCCTTGCGATCCACACCACTAAAAATGGTGAGACCAGAATTATTTTGTGCCCATGTAATTGCTGGGTAGATACCAAATATTCCTAAAGATGCCGCGATCGCAGCCGTGGAAAAAAACCGTTTCACCGAAGAAGTTGGAAAAGAAAACATCGAACTGTACCTATAAAATTGGGGGAGTCATTAAGAATTAAACCATTCCGAGGGAATTATCCCATCTGCATACACAGGAAAAAAATGCCATACTCGGAAAAATGTATGGGGAATTTACTCAAAATTATAGACGTGAATGCCTGGGAATTGTGCCCAATGGAATAAAGGTGATATGACTAATTAATATCGCAGATCGCCTAAAAACCCTTAAGGGTTCATTCTCCCGTGGTGATAAAAAGGTAAAGATGTAAGAGGGGTTATAATCCCTATGGCAAGCCTTCACCGTGGAGCCTTGATTACTTGTGTCTCACCTGTTGGGGAAGCATCCCTAGATAGGCTCAAGATCTACATTGAAAACCAACAGAATCTGTCCCCGAAGAACAGGATTTTAGCTGATTGACTGACAAAACTTCTCAGCCAAAACCCCGAAAGCCCTCACCCTAGCCCTCTCCCGATGGGAGAGGGAACCGGAGGGGTGGATCGGCTCCCCTCGCCCCCTGGGAGAGGGGTTGGGGGTGAGGGCGTACAACTGTTGTCAGTCAACTAGGGATTTTAGACCTAGTTTTTATAAATCCATAAAAGAAGTTAAAGAAAGAACCAGAATCTCAAGGATCAACTAGGATCCCAAAGAGATGGGTATTAAAACCCTTAGTTAGATGTGGAGAAACTATGACCGCAAGAGTTGAATCAAAAATTGAATCGTCTGTTGAACTAACCAATGCCCATGATAAACCCTTAACCCAGCCCCAGGTTACTCCACCCAACGAAGTGACGACTGATGAGTCATCTGCTGGTTCACCCAATGAGAACCGTGCTGTCCTCAAAGTTGGAGTTCCCCGAGAAACCTTTCCAGGGGAGAATCGGGTCGCCGCCACACCGGACACGGCAAAGCGGCTACTGAAACTTGGCTTTGAAGTACTAATTGAAAGCGGAGCGGGAGTTCGTGCCAGTTTTGATGACAGCTTATATGAACAAGCAGGATGTCGTTTGGTCACTGGGGCTGAACATCTTTGGGCTGAAGCAGACATTATCTTAAAAGTTCGGGCACCCATAACCCATGATGATATTGATGAAGTTAACTTGCTGCGAGAAGGTAGCACCTTAATTAGTTTTATTTGGCCGGCTCAGAATGCTGATCTGTTACAACAGTTGGCTGGTCGTCAAGTAACCGTATTAGCAATGGATAGTGTTCCCCGTATTAGTCGGGCACAGAAATTAGATGCTCTGAGTTCCATGGCAAATATTGCCGGGTATCGGGCAGTGATTGAAGCAGCAAATAATTTTGGACGATTCTTTACAGGACAAATCACCGCCGCCGGTAAAGTTCCTCCCGCAAAAGTATTAGTGATTGGAGCTGGTGTTGCCGGGTTGGCAGCAATTGGAACTGCGGGTGGATTAGGGGCGATTGTCCGTGCTTTTGATACTCGACTGGCGGTCAAGGAACAGGTGGAAAGTTTAGGTGCCGAATTTTTAGAGCTGGATTTTGTTGAAGATGGCAGTGGACAGGGTGGCTATGCCAAGGTCATGAGTGATGAATTTATTCAGGCGGAAATGGAATTATTTGCCCAACAAGCGAAGGATGTGGATATTATTATCACCACTGCCTTGATTCCCGGACGTCCGGCACCCCGTCTCATCACACGGGAAATGGTGGAATCCATGCGTCCCGGGTCTGTAATTGTGGATATGGCCGCTGAACAAGGAGGAAATTGTGAAGTGACCCAACCTGGGGAGATTTATACCTATCAGGGGGTTCGTATCATTGGTTTAACCGATCTACCCAGTCGCATGGCGGCTCAGTCTAGTCAGTTATATGGTACAAACTTATTTCACTTGTTGGATGATATGGGGGGTGGCAAAAATTATCGCATCGACTATGACGACGAAGTTATTCGTGGAGCTTTAATTCTTCATGAAGGGAAGATTACCTGGCCTCCTCCATCAACTGTAAATCCATCACCACAGCCAGTAGTCACCGCTCCAGATTTACCAGTCACTCCGTCCCCCGGTTCCACCCGTGGAGAAATCAATCTAAGTGGTCTTTGGATTCTCGTGGCTGGTCTATCTTTGGTGGGTTTAGGTTATGCAGCCCCCCCATCTTTCCTCTCCCACCTAACCGTATTTGTATTGGCAGTTTTTGTAGGCTGGCAGGTAATTTGGAATGTAAAACCAGCCCTCCATACCCCCCTGATGAGTGTGACTAACGCCATCAGCGGCATCATTATTATCGGGGGTATGTTACAAATCTCCCAACCCCAAACCTCTGCCACCACAATTTTGGGGGCGATCGCCATTTTTATAGGCACAATCAATATTGCCGGTGGTTTCTTAGTCACGCAACGGATGCTGAAAATGTTCCAGAGGTAGGCTGGTTTAGGTTACGTTTTTTGGTTTTTTCAGTGAACTACATCCATTATTCCTAGAGTTATGACCAATAATCTTTTGACCATTGCATACATTACCGCCAGCGCCCTATTTATTCTAAGTTTAGGTGGGCTGTCGGACCAAGAAACAGCCCGACGCGGGAATGGGTTTGGAATTGCAGGCATGTTAATTGCTTTTGGTGCCACTGCCTTTAGTTCCCAAGTCTCCAACTATGGTGTATTGATTGGGGGAATTTTGCCCGCCGTGCTCATTGGGGCAATTGTGGCTTCACGGGTGGCAATGACAGCCATGCCTGAGTTAGTAGCCATACTCCATAGTTTTGTTGGTTTAGCCGCAGTATTGGTAGGCTTTGCCAATTTCCTCAATCCCGATGCCAACTTATCAGGTGTGGAAGCCAATATTCATGAAATCGAAATTTTTGTGGGTATATTTATTGGGGCAGTTACATTTACAGGGTCAATCATTGCTTTTGGTAAATTACGAGGGGTGATTGGGGGAAAACCCCTACTGTTACCCGGTCGTCATGTCCTAAATCTAGGGATTTTAGTAGGGGCGATCGCTTTGGGTTGGCAGTTTACCCAAAGCCAGGATGGTTTATTTCCTCTGATGATAATGAGTGGAATTGCAGGACTCCTAGGGATTAATCTGGTCATGGCGATCGGTGGGGCTGATATGCCCGTTGTGGTATCCATGCTCAATAGTTATTCCGGTTGGGCAGCAGCGGCGGCAGGCTTTATGCTTTCCAATGATTTATTAATTATTACGGGGGCATTGGTTGGTAGTAGCGGTGCCATTTTAAGCTATATCATGTGCAACGCCATGAATCGTTCGTTTATTAGCGTAATTTTGGGTGGGTTTGGGACAGGCAGTGGTATCTCCCCAGCCAGCGATCGTCAACCAGTGGGAGAGGTCACCCCCACCACGGTGGAGGATGCTGCTGAGTTGCTCACAACCGCCAAACGTATAATTATCGTCCCTGGTTATGGTATGGCGGTAGCCCAGGCACAACACTCCCTAGCAGAAATTGTTAAGGTACTCCGACAGAAGAAAACTGACGTACGGTTTGGGATTCATCCCGTCGCCGGACGGTTGCCAGGGCATATGAATGTATTGCTGGCGGAAGCCAAAGTTCCTTACGATATTGTTTTAGAAATGGAAGAAATTAATGATGATTTTCCAGAAACGGACGTGGTCATTGTGATTGGTGCTAATGATACGGTTAATCCTGCAGCCATTGAAGACCCCTCTTGTTCAATTGCAGGTATGCCAGTGTTGGAAGTTTGGAAAGCAACCACCGTCATTGTCATGAAACGAAGTATGGCCAGTGGCTATGCCGGGGTGGAAAATCCACTTTTTTATAAGGAGAATACTCGTATGTTGTTTGGCGATGCCAAAAAGAATGTGGACAACCTGTTGGTACAAATTAATGCTCAGACCCCTACCTTAGTAGCCCGGTAAACTAGTTTTTGTCTCTTTTCTAATTATGACGCAAACCAACGACACTATTTTTAGCCGGATTATCCGTGGTGAAATACCCGCAGATATCCTATACGAAGACCAGTTGGCGATCGCCTTCAGGGACATCAACCCCCAAGCTCCCGTCCATGTCTTAGTAATTCCCAAGTTAGCCATTGCCCAACTATCCGATGGAGAATCGGAACATCATGCCTTGCTGGGACACTTACTCCTCACCGTTAAACGAGTTGCACAACAGCTTGGGTTGACCAACGGTTACCGAGTGGTGATCAATACAGGGGAGGATGGAGGACAAACCGTCAACCATCTGCACCTGCACATTCTCGGGGGGCGGGCAATGGGGTGGCCCCCAGGCTAAGGCAAGGGTGCTTTACAGACATAATTCGTGATTTCTAGTGCGATGGCAGTACGGGGAGATACCTGGTTAAACGTTCCAATATCTCCCTGTTGACAATCTGCCCACCATCGTTCCTGTCGACCATTGACCAAAGCCAAAAATTCCCGAATATTGAATTGGGATGCGGTAGAACCCTGAACAATGGAGGTGGGAATGAGGGAGAATGCACCAACCCCCTCTAAATTCCCAAACTCTCGGTTTCCGACGGATGGGGGAGGATTAGTTGCAGTGGGAGTGGCGGGAGTAAATTGACGTACCTTGCCCGAAGCTTCAGCAATACAGGTAGCCTGTTGTCCGGTTTGACGAGAACGCAATGAAGCTGTATAGATTCCCTCCCGATTGACTGTAGCCTTAACTACTTCCACATTTCCTGCAGTAGTCTGCCAGGTTAAAACTCCCAAGTTAATGCAACCCCGTTGAACAGAAACCGGAATTAACGTTGGAGTTGAAACAGTAGATGAGTCTTTCCCAGCTTGTTCAGTTCGAACAAAATCGCTACGTACCCACCCTTCTCGTCCATTGGAAGCTAACTTCACATAGGACCAGGTAAACCCATCGGACATTTTTTCCTGTTTCAAAATCTCCACCCGGGAGTTTGGTCTGACAAACAAGGTAACCAGAGATTTTGAATTGGGAGAGGTGTGTAAATGAATACGAGTATCAGTACTCTGGGAATTTATTAAAACCCCAGGCAGGGCGAAACTCGGGTTTGCTAGGCTTAAAACAACGAAGTTGACAACCAAGGTGCCCATTAAAGGTCGGTTTAGGAAACGGTAGATCATGGGATACTTTCCTAAGGGTTACAGTTGGATTACGCTAATATAGAATAACTTTTTAGATTCAGAGTTTCCCACCATCATTCTTAATTTATATTAAGAATCTGAAAAAGTATCCCATGCCAACTTGGCTGCCCCTACAATCCCAGCTTGATTGCCCAATTCTGCGCTGAGAATTTGCAAGTCACACCGGGAACTCGGCATAACCCGCCGTTCAATTTCCAATCTCAAGGCGGGCAAGAAAAAATCAGCACTTGCACTAATACCCCCACCGATGATTGCCGCTTCTGGGGCGAGAATATAGATGGAACTAGCCAGTCCTGCGGCTAAATCCCGACCATACTGTTGCCAGAATGCTAGGGCATCGGCGTCACCGGACTTGGCACGATCCCCCAGCTCCCAGGGTTCTAATCCGGTACGACGGCGAATGGCTGCCACTGATACATATTGTTCTAAAGAACCTTGATTACCACTATTACAGGGGGGACCATCTGGGTTAAGGGTGACTAGCCCTAACTCACCCGCCGTTCCATTTCTGCCTGAAAATAGTTGACCATCCATAATGACTGCCCCACCCACCCCAGTTCCCAGGGTAAGTAAAATAAGATGACGGTAGGGTCGTCCGGCTCCTAACCAATATTCCCCTAACCCGGCACAGTTAGCATCATTGGCAAGAACAGATTGACGACCAGTTCGCCTCTCTAACCAATCTGACAATGGCACGTTATGCCAGCCGGTCAGGTTAATTGCGACCCTAGCGATACGACCACTTTCATCGGCAGGACCAGGGATACCCACGCCAATGACTTCACTTCTATTGTGGGGGTCAAGCTGAGCAATGGCTGCAACGATAACCGAGAGTACTGCCTCAGGTGTGGAGGGATGGGGAGTAGGGATTGAAAGGGTGGAAATACAGTAACCCTCACGGTCAAATTGTCCAAGTTTAATGGCGGTACCGCCTAAATCAATGCCAATGACGCTAGAAGTAGGGGACATGAAAAACTACCAATGAGAATATTACAATTGATCAAAAAAATAATAATTATCTATGGATTCATAATGACCAGGATTCCAGCCCTGCCCTTATGACGCAAGATTGCTAAACTTAAGTTAGGGGATGGGAAACCCAATTTTAATGGATGTATGAGCCGGGTAAGAAAGACCCCAATCCCTGATTGACTGACAAAACTTCTCAGCCAAAACCCCGAAAGCCCTCACCCTAGCCCTCTCCCGATGGGAGAGGGAACCGGAGGGATGGATTGGCTCCCCTCGACCTCTGGGAGAGGGGTTGGGGGTGTTGGCGATGTCCGTCTATCGGTCAATAGTCCACTTAGTGCGGTCAGACTGGCTTCCTCATCCTCTTACGCTGAGGAGAAAGTCAATATAGAATCAAAGTTTAGGG
>CAIUCS010000169.1 GCA_903897715.1 uncultured Synechococcales cyanobacterium | reverse complement strand
TGCAGCTGGGGATTTTTAAGAAACTCCTCCCGGGAAATAGTATACCCCAGAGCCGCTTGAGACCATGAAGGCAAGTTTTCAGGCATAATTTGCCCTAGACCCAATGCCCCAGAATGGGGATTAACACTGGTGGGATTGTTACCACTTTCTTGCCCAATAATTGCTTGACGCAGGGCTAAAACTTGGGGTTGGGGGATAATGGGATTGGCTTGGTTCACCCCAGGATTTCCGTACTCCGGAGTATCTTGTTCCTGAATCCGGGAAATTCTCTGTTGGCTTTCCATAATTTGCAAAACCTCATTGGGATTAACCAGATGTCCCTGGTATTTAACCTGCCAATGAAGGAAAGATTGACTGGAGTTGGAACCTGACGTAACTCGACCCACAGCACGACCACCTTCAAGATACTGACCCCTTTGAATCCGAATACCCCCACCTATATCAGATAATAGGATGTTTCCCTGTTCTTCTTGAATGATGGTTCCCTGCAAGGAGCAATAGCGATGATGCCAAGGACCCGATCGAATAACCACATTCAGCCCACAATCGGAATCAACGGAAATATGCTCCACTCGACCAGTCAACCAGTTACGCACCACCGCTCCCTTAGAAGCAGGGATCATCACACCATTTCCAGATGTCTTTACCACCCCAGTGGATATCACTGGGAAATTAGCTGATTTCCAGCTTTGATTGGTTCTGACCTGATTGAATACCCGACTAAGATCGACCGATAGTTTAGTACCAGAATCGATACTCTTTGGTTGATTAGCACTAGCCATAAAAGGGGGGAAGACAATTATCCCCCAAATAATAAACCAAACTTTACAAATTCGGGAGAAAAACTTATTCACATCCATGTTAGGGACTTCTACCCATAAGAGAGTAAACATTCATCCCTGTTTGAGTGATGAGAGAGACGATGGATGCACCCATCACTCAATGATTCAAACACTACAGACGCTGAAGAGGAAGTACTCCATTGGATTGCTGAATATACATTTCTCGTAATACCACACCGGGATCAACCCACTGTCCCTGATACATTAAACCCCAATGCAAATGAGGACCAGTGGTACGACCAGACATTCCAACCCGACCAATGCGCGTTCCAGCCTCCACTGATTGCCCTTCTTGGAACTCCAAACCGCCCACCCGGTCTACCAAAAAACGCTCACCATTTCGCTCTTCCACTCCCCCTTCCAGATGACAATATTGATGAATCCAATCATTGGATTCAATTTGTAAGGAAATTCCACAGGCAGGGTCTTGAAAGACCCGCAAAACCTTGCCATTTTTCCAGCTACGGATGTAACTTCCTCTGGGTGACCGGATATCTAACCCCAGATGAAATTCTTTTTTGGAACCCCCTTCCACTGAATCGCGGTAACCAAACAGGGAAGTGTATCCCTGAAAAACCTCAATAGGAAAAGAAGTTCCCTGCCATTTCACCCCAGATACCAAAGATTTGGACTGGGCAGGGGGTAACATAGTATTCGCCGCTACGTGATTCGGATTGATAAGAGGAAAAATTGAGAGTAAATTAATACTGATTAATCCGCAACTGATTAAGATGGAATGAGCTTTCATAGTGATGCACCCTTAAAATTTGAGATGGTAGAAGCCATCTTTACGAAATTAATTCAAATGGTAGCCATCCATGGGTGATTATAATTACAACTCCTTAGATTCAAAATGAAGACTAATACCTTCATTCCAATTCCATCATTTCAGCTTGTTATTGGTATCTAAAGATACGAGTTTAAGCTTTAATGAATAAAGAGTTAAATCACGTTTGTAGTGTTTAAAAAGGGATGAATTGAAAGCATCCATAAACATCTCTTAAAGCCACTACAAGGTTTAAACCAAGGATTACGAGTAACGGTAAAAAACAAATATAACAAACTAGTGTAACGAACTGAATTTTAACTGGCTTGAAAATTCCTTATCCCCTATGGATCCATGGGGGACTGAACCAAAAAATTT
>CAIUCS010000168.1 GCA_903897715.1 uncultured Synechococcales cyanobacterium | reverse complement strand
TGGGATCCACGATCGCGTAAGGATCCCAGTCGGGAAAAGCTAACTTTTTTGGGGTGCGTACTGAACAAATAAGGATCTATCTGCCCGAAATTGGGTTTAGACCGATATTTAATATATAGTCCAGGCAAAGTAGCTTAAATTATTGAACAGAGAAGGATTTGAGCCCTACTTGTGGGTACATCGATCAAAAATGCCGATCGATTTCACCAAAATGGGATCTTAGTCGGCAGCTATAGTATGCCTATACTTATAGTTCATATTCTTAGTCGCTATGTCTAGTTTGGAAATGGGTTCGCCTAGGGATCTTCCAAAACCTAAGAAACTGAAGCACATCAAAAAACTCCATCATTGGACTCACGGTTGTATAAAATAAATCTAACCCCCACTTTCAACCTTGACCAATTATTGGGTTTTTCTTCTCCCTTGAACCTATCCGATTTGTGGCTATACTTTGGTCCACCAGTTGTTGGTGGTATTATTGGCTATTTTACAAACGACATAGCCATTAAAATGTTGTTCCGTCCCTATCGTCCTTTCTTTCTGGGAACATGGCAAATTCCATTTACTCCTGGGCTCATCCCAAGTAATCAGGAACGACTAGCTAAACGCATTGCTGATACAATTATGGGCTCATTGCTCACCCCAGAGGAGTTGGAAAATTTAGCCCGTCGGCTATTACAAACTCATCGAATTGAATCAGCAATCCATTGGTTACTCCAATCAGCCCTCCAACAAATCCGTAGTCAGAATCACCACAAAACCACCCAGGTTCTGGCTGGAATCCTCCACGACTTGATGGGTCAATCCTTGTCACGGTTGTTGAAGGCGTTAGCCCGTCAGGAAAATTTCCTGGAAAACCAGCTTAATCAAATTTTTGATCAGGTAATACTGGAATTTGAACTGAACACCCATCAGTCAGAACAATTGGCAGATTGGTTATTACAGGTGGTTTTACCCCCTGATTTAATTCGTCTTGGGGTTGTAGATTTTCTCACCGATCGCAATATTGTAGTCATTGATGAAGGGTTTCGAGAAAAAACCAGTGGCACCTATTGGTTGGTAGCCAATTTATTTGGACTGCGGAACGCATTGACCCGATTACGAACCCACTTCTTGGATGAAAAAGAGGCTAGTAATGCCTTAATTGCTGAACTAATCCAATCCTTAGGAGTGCGATCGCGACTACAGGAAGGGATTCAAAACCTATCGTTGCAAAATTTACCCATCAGCACAGTCAGGGAACTGCGTAGAACCATGAGGGATGGGGTGCGACACTATATCCGGGATCGGGGGGCTGATGTATTGGCGGGGCTGAGTGAATCAATGGCTTGGGAGGATATCGCTCCGTTAATTATCAATCGACTGAGTAACTCCCCTGTGCTTAACCCATCAGTACAGGTCATCAGTCAAGAATTGGCTTTAATCTTAGAACGATATTTAGAAAAAGATTTAGAGTTAATTGTCGCTCAAGCTATTCCTATTTTAAGGATTGATGATGTGATTATCAATCGAGTGAAGGCTACATCTGCCGCCAACCTAGAGTCAGCAATCCAGGGAATTGTCCGCAATGAACTACAAGCAATTGTCAACTTAGGAGGGATCCTTGGTTTCGTCATTGGGGGGTTACAATCAATTTCATTATTACTCCGTTAATCCGAATCAACTGCTCCTCCAACCACCACATTACGTATTCGTAAACTGGGTCCACCACAACCCACTGGTAGTCCATTTTGTCCGCCCTTACCACAACCACCCGATTCATCCCAAATAAAATCATTACCCACGGCTTCAATATCAGCTAAAGTGGAAAATACGTTACCCGACAAAGTAACATCCCGCACCGCTTCCGCCACCGTGCCATTCCGAATCATCCAAGCTTCGCCAGCGGTGAAGGTAAACATTTCACCATTGGTCATACCGCCTAACCAATTTCGAGCAAAAACCCCTTCCCTAATGCCACTCAATAAATCCTCCACTGGGGTTTGACCGGGCTCAATCCAAGTATTAGTCATCCGTACCAAGGGGGGGTATCGATAATCTAGGCAGCGGGCATTACCAGTGGGAAGCTCACCTAGTTTACCAGCGGTTTCACGGGAATGTAACCGACCCACTAATATGCCATCTTGAATCAGTTGGGTCGTTGAAGCGGGTGTCCCTTCATCATCATAAAAGTAACTCCCCCGATGCCCCGTTGGGAGGGCACCATCATAGATTTGCAGAGATTTATCACCAAACTGACGACCCATAGTCATGACTTCCAAGAGTTCTGGGTTTTCATACACCATGTCGGCTTCAGACAGATGACCAAAGGCTTCGTGGACAAATAATCCCGATAGAATAGGGTCAATGACTACGGTATAGGTATTGCCTTTAACCGGTTGTAACGACAAAGCATCCACTGCCCTTTGACCGGCACTGGCTACCCGGTCATCCAACCCAGTCAAGTCTTCAAAGGCTTGACGAGACCCTACAGTTTCTCGTCCAGTCTGCACAGTTTCCCCATTACGGGCGGTAGCAGCGAAGCGCATTTCCATATCTACCCAAGACTGGTGGAGTAGGGTGCCATCGGAGGTGGCGAGGAGGATTTGTTGGGAACTATCCCCATAACGAACTGATACAGTGGTGATTTGGGGGTCAACATGACGGAGAATTTCACCATAGTGGGCACATAACTCTTTTTTCCGGGCAATGCTGACTTGACGGGGGTCAATACCGACTAAAGGTAGGGAACAGGATGCTTCAATGGGCTCAATGGGGGATAGGAGAGTTTCATCATCACCAATTAAACGGGCTACAGCAATGGTATTTTCAATTTGGGTGGCTATATCCTCCATTCGATTGAAACTTGTAAACCCCCAACCCCCTCGGTAACAGGCACGCACCTGTCCACCTAATACAATTACATCGCTGAGGGTTTCAAACCGGTCACCGCGCAATAATATGTTGGTTTGTTCCCCAGATTCTAACCGAATAGATAGATAATCAACGCGATGGCGATAACGGGTGATCAAGTCAGTCAGTCTATTTTTGGCATCAACGAGTAAATCGACCATGGAGTTAACTATCAGAATAAGAAGTTAGAAGTGGAATGAATCAAGTTTGATTAACTTTAATGACAACAATTGGTCAAACCTATTATTGAATGGGTAAGTGTTTAAGTGGTATATTCCGCATTGATCTTCACATAATCATAACTGAGATCACACCCCCAACCAACGCCACAACCAGGTCCATCTCCCACACTCACTTGGATCAATACCGTATCATCTTGGAGATAGGCACCGGAAGCCGCCTGTTGTAGATAGAGGTGAGCAACGGTGTGATCGAAGTTTAGGGGTTGTCCATGATCCATCAATCGGGTATCCCCAAGTTGTATTCGTAAATCATTTTGATTAAATGGAACCCCAGCCCGTCCAGCCGCTGCAGCAATCCGTCCCCAGTTGGGATCTCGCCCAAATATGGCTGATTTCACTAAGGATGACCCGGCGATGGTTCGGGCAATGATCCGTGCTTCCCGGTCATCTTTAGTTCCCATGACGTGTACTTCTATTAGACAGGTCGCCCCCTCCCCATCCCGGGCAATGGCCCGTGCCAGATAGACACAAACTGCTGTCAACATTGCTTCTAGTCGGTCAGCCTCTGCACCCCGTTCGGTAATGGCAGGCGTGCGGGATTGACCATTGGCGAGGGCAAGTAGGGTATCATTGGTGCTGGTATCCCCATCAACGGTAATCTGATTAAAACTTGCATCAGCAGCCCGACTCAACATTTGCTGCCATAGGGAAGGGGATACAACTGCATCACAAGTGATAAAGCCTAGCATGGTAGCCATCTGGGGATGGATCATACCAGATCCCTTAGCCATACCACCAATTCGTACCGGGCGATCGCCCACCACCATTTCCATCGCTATGGTCTTGATGACGGTATCTGTAGTTGTAATTGCCTTAGCCGCCATTTCCCCCGATTGACTGAGGGCAGAAACTAGAGATGGAATACCAGACCGTAATTGTTCCATCCGAATCCGTTGTCCGATGACACCAGTGGAAGCCAGTAAAACCAAGTCGGTAGGGATTTCCAATGTTTGAGCCACTAACAAGGCAGACTCCCCCGCATCTCCATATCCCTGGATACCGGTTCCCGCATTAGCCTGTCCGGCATTACAAAGAATGGCTTGGGCGGAGGGCTTGTGGGCTAGTTTTTGGCGACAATAATCCACACAGGCAGCACAGACTTGATTCGTGGTAAATACTCCTGCCGCAATGGCTTCCACATCAGACACAATCAAAGCTAAATCGGGAGAACCAGATGGTTTTAAGCCAGCCGCAATCCCTGATGCCCGATATCCCTTAGGTGCGGTTATTCCTCCAGGAATTGTAATCCAACTTGTCATTGATCCCCTCCTATGATTCAATGAATTAAACCAGCAAAAAGCATTACTATGAAACCCTAGATATAACCCGGAACAGTTTCAACTAAGTGCTGATGGGATGACATGGTTGTTTCACATAAGGATTCACTTGGTTGGAGAAAAAGTTGGGTGCAATAGACTTCACAGGAGTTATTTGGGCTTTCAATTAAATTAACTTTGTGTAATTGAACCCCCAAGGCTTGGATGGGCATTTGTAATCTATCCCGGATGTAGACAGCAATATTTTCAGCAGTGGGAACAACGTCAGCAAAGTAGGGAATATCATAGTTCAGGAACGTATGATCCAGTGGCTCAACCACATGTTGACGAATAACCCCTTGTAAAGCTTCTAAATCCACAATCATACCGGTACGGTCAGCAATGGTACCTTTCACGGTTACTTCTAGGTGATAGTTGTGACCATGACCATGGGGTCGGGCGCACTTCCCGTAGATGGCACTGTTTTCATCATAACTGAGATTGGGTAGAGCAAGGCGATGAGCCGCACTAAAATGGGTTTTAAGAGAGAGGTATGCTTCCATGGGATCACCTAAAATATCACCAAAATAATCAGCCCAGAGTTCTGGATGTTCAAATAACTGTATACGGGTAACGGGCAAATGGGGAGATAACCGCTGCCAGATGACCCGAGCCAAATGTTCAGTTGTGGGTAAAGTGTGTTTTAATTCAGGCCAAACATCGTTGAGATGGGCAAAGTCAAGGTGACGGGTAACTTCATGATGAATTGTGTGTTTCACTTCTGATAAGTTAAGAACCATTCCATATTCGTCTAAGTTTCCGGTCATGTAAATATACAATACATAGTTATGTCCATGACCAGGGAAACGGG
This sequence comes from uncultured Synechococcales cyanobacterium, assembly GCA_903897715.1. Lineage (GTDB taxonomy): Bacteria > Cyanobacteriota > Cyanobacteriia > CAIUCS01 > CAIUCS01 > CAIUCS01. The sequence continues at coordinate 455 of CAIUCS010000168.1, read as the reverse complement.
AGCATAATCCAAATCGATGGATATTTTCAGCCTCAGACAATTCAGGCAACCAATAGCGATGACTGGCTGAAAATTGGGCACGACGAGTGATAGTACATTTCATGTCAGCACAGGATGAATACGGTACATTCAATTAGCATATAGCAGAACTTTGACCCAAACTAGATCTTGCTTCAGGGGAAGGTTCTGTGGATTCATTGCTTTGGTAAAAAGAAAGAGTAAAACCATCCAGAAATCAAAAAAAAACCGTATTCACATAGAATACGGCATCTCATCAATCTCAATAACAGCTTATAAACAAAAGGTGTGGACAATGTCCACACCTTTTGTCATTCATCCCATCAATTCAAATTAACCATGGATAGCAGGGGCAACCATTGCCACAGGCGCTACCTCACCCGCTGCCAAATCCAAGGGGAAATTGTGCGCATTCCGCTCATGCATCACTTCCATCC
>CAIUCS010000167.1 GCA_903897715.1 uncultured Synechococcales cyanobacterium | reverse complement strand
TGTTGATTGAAGCACAAAAATAAGCCATGGATAATTGTTGTAAAAATCTTAGCGTAACATTCCTAATTAACGTGAGTTCGGGAAATCAGGTTAATTAGGATTAGACAAAAGATTTTGCCATGGTAAAGCTTTCACCAGTTTCCCCGAAACTGCATAGCCTCCATAGCGGTTAAGGTGACTGGGGTCTGAAAAATACCCATTCATGGATAATTCAGATTGGCTGAAGTCTAAAAAAGTAAAGCCCATCCGTTGAGCCGACTGTGCCATAAATTGTTTGAACTCTTGCTCATACTTCAGCCGGGTTGGATCAAGGTATTCCCTAGTTAATGGAAGATTAACAAATATCAAACCAATTTTTCGCTCCCTAGTAAATTCAGCCAAACGCTGTAGAGCTTCAGTTTGTTGTCCTGTTAGTCGAAAAGAGTCATAATCAGCATCAAAGTCACCAGGGACTTTCGCATAGTTTTCATAGTAACGATCCGGTTGAAACTGGATGGGGAGTGATAAAAATCCATCAAAGTCAACCTGTTTCCCATCTTGGGGTAAAACCAATTGGGTGGATGGTGGGTCAATTGCTTGTGGAACGAGGGAATCGCGAATGAATTCCTTGGTCGCATTACGCTTAGAGTAAGCACTGTAGACCTGCTCTAGTAAATGATTCAGTTGGGTATCCCAGCCTTGTACTCTATCATTGATGACCCGTTGAACCGTATATTGTAAAAAACTATTTAGGGTATTCATCACCTTTTCCAAGGATTTGAGGTCGGGTTGACTCACTAACCTCATCAAAGCAGGTAAAAAATCACCATTGGGTAATAGCTCTGGTAAGGTACCTTCACCGATCTGGGCATACCCCTCAGAACTTTCAATGGCACTATGGGTGTGGTCAACCCGCCCGCCGTTAAATGCCCGTGCCCCATCTGCCCAAATAATAAGACGAGGGAGTTGACTAGGTTTTAAGATTTCCCGAATCATCATGTCTACCGTCTTACCCGTTGCACCATTGATACCAAAGTTAAACACACGCACCTTCAAACCTTCTTCTGCCGCTAATTTATTTCTCAAGGCAGAAGGATCCACACCACGCATTGCTCTGGAACTGCCAACAATGAGAATATCTGGGGGACCGGACAATAGGTGTTGACGATAAAGATTTAATTTTTCATCTAATAGAAGATTATTAAAACTGGGATAATTGGGTGCATTACGCAATAGGGCTTGTTGCGATGAGGTGAGTTTAGGGGGGAGACTGGAGGAAGAATAGGGAAAGGGTGCTGGAACTGATGGGGTTGGTTGGGAAATAATTGGGGATTGGCTGGCTGAGGAATGGGCAGGAATCCATTGGTTGGACATCCAATCCATGGACAGGGTGAGTAGTAAACCCATTAGTCCGGATCCAGTGGCAATCATTGTGTGGATGGATTTTCTAGGAACCCTTGGCTTGAATGGTTGGAGGGGGGGGGTGACGGTAGTCTGTGGACTGAGGTTGTCATTGAAGGGAACGAATAAATAAGTCTGGATTAATGCTTGTTGAATGTGTTGTAGTATAAACTGCCAATGATTGGTTTTCGGAAGATGTTTAGTGACTGAAGTGGGGGTAAGGGATTCGGTCAGTGGAGGGATGGTGTTTGCTTGGATGATGGGTTTAACTGGGTCGTGGGGTAGGAATTCTCTCCCATAGGGTTGGGAAGTTACAAATTCAGGGAACGTTTCTGGTGATCGATGGTGCCGATTGATAAAATCTAACCCAACACTCCAAAGGGGACGTTGTTGCCCCGCCCTCCGTCCAAAAATGCGAACCCCGGCAATTTTTGGTAACCGGAGTTGCCGCAGGAATTGAGCAGTTGGTTCTGCCACCAGACGCTGAATGGGACAAAGGGGTCCATCTAACATCACCAGTAATAAGTCATGTTTGCGGAGAAGTTGTACCCTGATGCCTCCAGTGGCCAACTGCCAATCTAAATCTGGATTAAGTTGCCGGTTGAGTAAAAAGGCGATCGCCCTCAGATCCCCCTCTTCAGCTAACTCCCTAGTTGAAACGGCTAACTCTGGATGCTGGACAGTGGGTAGGGTAACCCAATGAACCCATTGGGGAGTTATCTCATCCCCATCCATTCCATTGATGAATGGCATCCCCCATATCAATGCTCCATGAATTCCTTGAGGAGATAATTCCCGGAGGAAAGGGGCAATAGCTAGGATTAACTGGGAACGAAGGGGGGTAGATTTAGCTTGGGGGTGCAGTGCTATCCCCCATCCCAGATGGGGGGTAGTTGTCTTTGAATTACGTACCTGGGGGTTGGGAATGAACCCTTTGTTGTCCACCAGTTGGCAATAGCAGTACAAGGTGGTGTGATGACGCTCAATCCTTACTTCAACCCCATCCCCCTGTACAGCTTTGTTAATTAAGCGACTAATTGCATCCACATCCCCCCAACGAGCCAGATTCCGTAGCATTTCATTGGCGGGGGTTAGGTCTATGCGTAATACCCAATCTGGACTTGGTTCACCAATGACTTGGCTATGAACCACAGCATCCCGATATCCTTGTAACTCCAGTTGTCTCAACTGTTGGGCAAGGGGCTCGGCAACCACAGTTGCATCTGGACTATAAAGGGATGTACAAAAAATACGCAACCGTTGGGTATGGTCTGGATTGAGGGTGGGATCAGGAATGGTTGGGGTAGTGGGATTGGGGACATCTACAGTTTTAACAGTAACCTGTACCCCTACATTGAATTGACTTAAGGTTTCACTCAAGTACCGGGCGATCCCATTGGGGTTTCCCTGTTTAGCCAAACTTAAATTGGACACCACCAATGCTGAACTATTGAACGGACGATTATCCAAATCTGTCCAATTGGGATGCAATTGGGTGTCTAGGGCACGGGGTGATATTTGAGGAGGATCTACCATGGGAACAAGATTAAGTTCCTCTAAATATCGTTCCAGTTGATGAAGTTCAATGGTCTCAGTCCAATTCGGTGAGGCTTGTCCTCGCTCCCGCCCATAGATAATAATGCGATGTAAGTCAGGCTGATTAACCGGAAGTAAGGATTGGATTGGTTTTTTTAGTAACTGGTTGATCAGTTTGCGCAGGGTGGCTCTACAGGGGGGGCAGGAAGTTGCTTCACAAAGAACATGGAGGGTATTCCCCTTTAGCCGAGTTTCAATTCGCCCTTCGGCAAGGGCAATGGACTGGCGAACCCACTGGGCAAGGCGTAAGTGTTGATTCGTTGAGTATTGAATGGGTGGGATCATGGGAGACTTAATTTTCAAAACACAAGGAAATGGTATACAAATCTAGGAATCAACCTCCAACCATTGAAAGACCATCCATGGGTATACAGTTAAATCTAGTATGGGGCATATTTCCTCCCTTCGTGGAGGGGGTGGGTTTTCCCAGTCCTTCCACCTTTGGCGGTCTACTAACTGGTACGGTTATCCTAAAAAACCAATAACAGTTAAATTAAACTGAGATTCAAATACATTTTTCTTAAAGTTCAGACTCCATAATTCTAAAGCACAATCATCATCAACCTGTCGCGGAGTTAAACATAGGTGTAATTCACGTTGAGTGGGGAAGTAAGTACAATTGACCTGTTCAATTGCTCCAATTTGTCGCCGATCCAACGCCACTGCCAATCTTAGGATGGCACTGAGTTGTTCTACAATCTGGCGATGTTGTTTTGTGATCAAACAACGGTAGTTGAGATGCTTTTTACGGGGAGGGCTTTTTCGATGATAACGGGCTAAATTAGCAATCACTTCTATTTCTAATTCCGTAAATCCTAATAAATCTCCATACCGAACTAAATAATAAGAATGTTTGTGATGGGCAGAGTGACTGACATGATGCCCACAATTATGTAAAATAGCAGCAGCCCATAACAACTGTCGTTCTTCTCGTCCCCATGGATGAAGTTTGCCTTGTAATTGATCAAAAAGACTCAGGGCTATTTGGGCAACTTGTTTGCCATAGTTGAGATTAACCCGATACTTGTGGGCAATTTTAATCACACTCCGCTGCCGGACAGAACTTTGATAACGGAGACGATCATCAATCAGTCCATGGGTGAGCATCCAATCTACAATTACCCCTTCCCGTAATGCCCGTTCACAAACTGTGAGGGAAGGTAACCCCAATAGGGTCATTGCCTCTTGAAGAATTAATGCTCCGGCTAAAATAATTTCAGACCGTCGGTCAGACAGTCCAGAGATGGCGGCTCGTTCAGCATTGGTCATTCTTCGTAAACGCCCCACCAGTTCCTTTAAATCTTTGAGGCTAAATTGATACCCATTGAGGGGACTGGGGGAAACTCCAAACTTATCCCTGGCATGGAGCATGGCTAATGTTTCAATTGTTCCTGAAGTGCCAACAAGTTTGGGTTTTTCCCCTAGTTGCAAATGGCTCAATAATTCATCGGTGGATCGTTCCAGCATCCCCCGTATATAGGCTTGTAAGTATTGAAATTCAGGCGTACTAATGGGGTCAGTCGTCACTAATTCGCTGGTGAGGCGAACTGCCCCCACTTTTGTACTACTCAAAGTTTGGGGATCATGACCATCCCCTAAAATCAACTCCGTAGAGCCTCCACCAATATCAATGATCACATGGGGGGATTGACCAAATTCCATGGCAGATAGTACACCCAGATAAATCCGTCGGGCCTCTTCCTGTCCAGAAATTAAATCCACACGAAGACCCAGTTCAGTCTGAACCCGCTGTAAAAAGCTCAGCCCATTTGGTGCTTCTCGAACAGCACTAGTGGCAACAGCAATAATTTGTACCGCATTGAGGCTATGGGCAATGTTTTGACATCGATGGAGGGCAGCAATGGCTCGTTCCATGGCGATCAGGGTTAGTTCACCTGTTTTAGGACAACGATCCCCAAGTCGAACCGTGTCCTTTTCTCGAGAAATAATCGTAAATGCCGGCAGTTCAGGTTGGATGCGTACCACTGCCATATGAATGGAATTGGTTCCCACATCAATGGCAGCGAGGATAGAATCTGCCCGATTTTGATAGGAACCCTGTTGAAGCTGCTGCATCCCTTGGGATTCCAAGATTAAATTTCCCATGTCCCCGTACCCGATAAGACTGGTTTATAAATAGGTTTTCCCGACTTTAGGGGCTACAGAGACTTTCAATCCAGCCCATGCTGGAATCAGAAGTTGTGCTAATAACTCAGACAAAGCCTAAAAACACCCTCAATCATTTTATTTTAAATTAAAGACGATCACATTGGATGACCATAAAAAATAAGAATTAGAGCAGTCATCAGATGGGCATGATGGGAAAACGACACAAAAGATTACCCCTCACCATCAAAGTCAGATCATTGATGGACAGGTGGTAAACCTCAGTGTCCCGATTAAGCAGATGTTTTCAATAAAATATCAAGTTGTGTCGAGTTTAATCGACCCGCCTCATAAAGCGTTTGGGCAATTTCAGAAAACTTCAATACGGCATAGGCTTGATAGCCCAGAAGTTCTAGTTGATGACTTGCTCCCCCTTCGTGATCAATCAATACAACCACATCGTTCACCACTAAACCCACCGATTGCAGTTTCTCGATGCCTTCTAACACACTTTTACCGGTGATCAAAACGTCATCAATTAACACAACCGTTTCACCCTCCCGAAATTGCCCCTCCACTAATCGTCGAGTTCCATGGGCTTTGACTTCTTTGCGGGGAAAAATCATGGGGTAGTTGAGGCGGAGCCCCAAGCCGGTTGCTGTGGGCAGAGAACCATAGGGAATGCCAGCAATGCGTTCAAAGGTTAAGGTTTGGAGAACATTGGCATAGGCGTTGAGAACCTGTTCAAATACTTGAGGATGGGAAATGATGGTGCGTAGGTCAATGTAATAAGGAAATGTTGCACCAGATGCCTGGACAAATTCCCCAAATTGGATACAGCCAATGTCATAAAGCTGCAGAATCAAATCTTTTTGGGGATGTTCTTGGAGCAGGCACACATTGGGGAACCAAACTGAGCAGCTTGGATTTCCCTCAGTCATGGTAGCTCTCACTTGGTTAATGCTAGTCCGTAGTAATTGGATCGCATTTCTGGGAGATTCCTGGATTAACAACTCCTCAGGAGTAGAAATTATCAGTCCGTCCCCATTGGATGTGAGTCCTGCCCTCAGAGAAGCTTCTAATTCTGTTGGTTCTAACGAAAGGTCTTTAGCTAGGATTAGATGTTCCGGTGCCGCCATCCGGATGCGGGCGAAAACATCACCACTCCCCCCCACTTCCAACCCCAGTTGCTCGGCAATCCCCCAGGTTTTGGCATGTTCTACCAAATGCAGATAAAACGGAGACTGAGGGTTTGGATAGTCATGCAATAACATTGTGGAGGGGTTGACCGTCCCACACAAAATAAATACAGCCTTCTCTGGGTAGAGGAGAAAAGGGGTCACTCCATCTTGACCTACATATGGATTAAGGGTAACTGCATCCACCTGCCAGATGGCAAAACTCATCTGAGCAAAAATGCTGCTAGTATAACTGTCACCATGTTGGGCATCCAAAATAACTGGAATGGAAGGTGGAATGTCTATTAAGATCTGGTGCAGTAATTCCAGCCCTAAAGACCCCAAAGTGCGATAAAATTCCAACCTGAGTGAGTAAGCACACACTAAATCCATCGTTTCTGCAATCAGAAATCGCAGCCATTCCTGCAATCCCTGGATATGACCACTGACATCTTCCCATCTACCAAAGTGTTTGGGCCAGATTTGAGGATTTGGAGCCAGTTCCACAGAAAGCAAACTCTGATTGCAAGACATTGCCATGTTCAACTTATCGCAAAACTTCATGACAAATAGGGGGAAAAGGGTTTAATCGTCATAAATTGGGAGGAAAGTTCCTTGCCTGCTCCTTTGCCCGCTGATGGGAAGCTTCAGCCTGGAGTTCTTCAAGGGCATCCCAAGCTGCAGCACACTCCGGTGACGTTTCACCCTTGGTTGTACAAATCGTCCGCGCCTCCTCCCGGGCAACTTCAATTTCATCTTCAATGAATAACCGCTTGGGTTTTTCTACAAAATCACTCTTGAAAAGAATATCACTGATAGAAATAATACCCAATAAGGTTTTTCCTTGAATTACAGGTGCTCGTCGGATGTGAGTTTGTGCAAATAATCGAGCAACATATTCAACCCCCAATTCGGGATTAACGACTACACAGGGCTTGACCATGATTTCGTAGACCCGCATGGTTTTGGGATCGTGACCAAAGGCTGCCACTTTGTAAATAATGTCGGTTTCAGTGATAATCCCATAGGGGTCTTGTTCATGACGTGGTTCCACAATCAATCCCCGTAGTTGTCTATCTTTCATCAATTGCACAGCATCCGCAACCGTTGCCGAGCCATGAATGGTGACAACGTTTCGGGTCATGATTTCTTCGGCTTGCATCATAGGAATTGAATGGTTTTGTTAAATGGGAGAACTGAAAGACACTGGAAAGGCGGGCACCCATACTCCGTAGGTAGACGATCGCTCAAGATCTGTTGGGTAAGTTGCCACCGTTGGGACAATGAAAGCCTATAACTGCCGTTCCACCGCAGCTTTAAATTCCTCATAGGGCTTAACCCCAATCAACGTTTCCATCACTTCTCCCTGCTTAAACACCATGACTGCCGGAATACTTCTAATTCCAAAGCGTTTAGCTACGGATTTATTACTATCCAAGTCAAGCTTGAAGACTTTGATGCGATCGCCATAGTCTTCAGCCAGTTTATCCATTAACGGTGCAACCAGCTTGCAAGGTCCGCACCAAGTTGCCGTACAGTCTACAACCAATAGGGATTCACTGCTTAAGAGGGAATCAAATTCAGTTTCATCTTGAATAAAGGCAGCCTTTACCATGTTCATCTCTCCAAATAGGTTGTGGGACTTAATACAAATTTTCTTATTGGTGGGTTTTAATCGTGCAATTGGATTGGGGATAAGCAACAAGTGATATCGAGTCCCTCCTCATTGACGGGATTTACGTTATAAGTTGACATAAAATACTCCAAATTGAAACAAATTTATGGATGTTAATGACTGTAGTATACTTTTAGAAAGTCATTGAATTGCCCCCATGACAGCGACCCCTTCCTACGATTTATCTCCCTGGGAGCGTTTAGAACAAGGCAGACAAGCAAAAGCAAGCAATGGAGGCTATGCGGGCTTTGGTTCCCCTGCCTTCGGACAACGCTCGATAGATGGGGAATTAGTAGATGATCCGGAAGAATGCCAGGTCATTGAACTGATTCGTCGTCATCACAAATGCGGAAAATCGTTACAAAAGATTGCCAATTGGCTGAATGACCAAGGATACACCACCAAGCGAGGTCAGTCGTGGCAGCGTATTTCCGTAAAACGGGTTCTCGATCGCCTTTATGGAAGAATGTCCAGAATTTCTGGACTAACCCCCCAGTTGCACCAACATCCAGACGGAGTTCCCTCCGATCCTGACGATTGAATAACGAAAAACCATTTAGGATTAAACAGTTTGTTCTAGTTTGACTTTAACGTTCCATCTGTTACATCCCTCTATGATATACCAAAACAAGCCTGAAAGATTGATGCTTTTCCCTTAGATTGAAATAAAATGTTACATCTCTCCAGAGGGAGTCTAATGACCTTGTATTCTGAGATGGTTGCGGGAAGGGGTGGGGTTGATGGATACAGAGTAGATCCCCAGCCTATTTTTGTTTTTCGGGTTGTACCATGGTGATGATGCCATTCCATACGCCCCTAAATTGGGCGCCCGATCTGGAAGGAGCCATCGACCGGCAACCATTGAGAGTGCCGCCAACTGCGTCCCTGGCAGAGGCGATCGCCTTGATTAGTCAGTCCCATCGTCATCTATGTATGCTCACAGATGACTTATCCCATATGACTCCTCCAGCCAGAGAAGTGCGTGCTAGTTGTGTACTGGTGATGCAGGAGGAAGAGTTATTGGGAATTGTGACAGAACGGGATGTGGTACGTCTTACCGCCCAATCGATCAATTTAATGGAGACAACCGTTGCTGACGTAATGGTGCACCCCTTGATCACCCTACCCCACCAATCGGCTCAGGACATTTTTGCTGCTCTATTTTTGTTTCGTCGCTATCGGATTCGGCATTTACCGGTTATGGATGAACAAGGGCATTTGGTTGGGGTTATCTCCCATGAAAGTATTCGTCAAATCTTGCGTCCAGCCAATCTGCTGAAGTTCCGTCGCGTATCAGATGTAATGACGACTCAAGTTGTGCAGGCTCCATTCACCGTTTCGGTATTACAATTGGCACAGTTAATGGCTGAACATCGGGTCAGTTGCGTGGTGATTACACAACGAAACCTGGAAAACAATCACTATCCCGTTGGCATTGTAACAGAACGGGATATTGTGCAGTTTCAAGCAGTTCAAATTGATTTGCATAAAACAGAAGCCTTGGGGGTGATGAGTACCCCCTTATTCCTTCTCAGTCCTGAAGATTCCCTGTGGATGGCCCATCAGGAAATGCAGAAAAAGCGGGTGGGGCGTTTGGTGGTGTCGTGGAACTGGGGTCAGGGATTAGGTATTGTCACACAAACCAGCCTACTGCGGATTTTTGACCCAATGGAAATGTATGGGGTGATTGAGAATTTACAGCAAACGATTCAACAACTAGAAAACGGGCGATCGCCTCTCATATCCACCCGTTCCAGTGCTGGAGATTCGGTACTCCCCCAGACTCCCACCCCAGATCATAAACTGCTACTGACTTTGACAGACATTGCTTACAAAGAAGTAAAGTATATGCTGACTAACTTAGATCTTTTAGTTGAGGAGCGACGATCCAAACTCCAATTTATTTTAGAGACGCTAGAATCCCTTAGTCATGAAATTAGCCCTTAGTAACCAAGGGAAACAATACTAAGAAATTCGGCGTTCTTTTTCTACCCAAGGGGGAAGTGCCATGTCCACCAATCCATCTAAACTGCGGGGTACTCCCACTAGACTGCTCTTAGCGGTTGGTGGTGAGGGGATAGCAGGTGAGGGAGGAGTCCCACCCCTGAGGAAGATGAACGTGGTCGGACTCCCCGTTAACATCAGACAGTTTGCTCTCCACTGTTCACAGGTATGAGCTAAGATTTCTTGCAATCTTTGCAGAATCCCCTTGTCAATTATCTTTTTGCGGTACTTTGTGACAAGTACTAAATGAATATGAGGAGGTAAGCCTAGATAAAAAGACAGGGCGATATTTGTTCTTTCACCTTTCCTAAAGTCAAAAGCCCAAAGGCTTTAGTGCACTTAGCAGATGGCATATTAAAGCTGTCAAAAATTGGTGAGATTCCAGTTGTCCTCCACCGTCCAATCCCTGATGGGTTTGACATCAAATGAGACAAGAACTCTCATTTGTGAATGTGAGAAGCCCCCGTCAGACCGCTCTTAGCGGTTGACGTTGTCACCAGGTTGATTAAGATTTTAACCTTGATACCAGAAAAATCCAACCCCGGAGGGTCTTAGACATCAAATTGTTACGAACCCACAGCCCTAATTATTAACGAAACATACTGCTTACAGATGTATCTTCATGAATACGCCAGATGGTTTCACCAATAATATTAGCGACCGAAAGAATGGTTAACTGTTCAAATTGTTTATCCAACGGAATAGGGATTGTGTTGGTAACAATTACTTCCTCAAAGAGTCCATTGGAGAGGCGTTCCAATGCTGGTCCAGAGAATACAGCATGGGTGGCACAAGCATAAACTTGTCTTGCCCCCTCCATGCGGAGTAGTCTTGCCCCTTCAGTAATAGTACTTGCAGTATCAATCATATCGTCAACTAAAACTGCCGTTTTATCTCGCACATCCCCAATAATATTTAACACTTCAGCCACATTATGAGCCTGACGACGCTTATCAATAATGGCTAAGGGTGCATCATTTAGCTTCTTGGCAAAGGCACGAGCCCGCACCACTCCCCCCACATCCGGAGAAACCACCACTATGTCGGGTAGTTGTTTATTAGATAAATAATCAATTAAAACAGGAGAACTATAGACGTGATCTAAGGGAATATCAAAATAGCCTTGGATTTGGGCGGAGTGTAAATCCATGGCTAACACGCGGTTGGCTCCAGCTTTTGTCACCACATTCGCTACTAATTTTGCTGTAATTGACTCCCTCCCTGCTGTTTTGCGGTCAGCACGGGCATACCCATAGTAGGGTAAAACCGCAGTAATTTGTCTGGCTGAAGCCCGCCTGCAAGCATCGACCATAATCAAGAGTTCCATCAAATGGTCATTAACAGGATTACATGTAGGTTGAATTAAATAAACATCGCAGCCACGAATAGATTCTTGAATTTGGACATATAATTCTCCATCCGCAAACTGTTTACGCACCATTGGTCCCAAATCAAGCCCCAGATAAGAAGCAATTTCTTGAGCCAAGGAGACATTTGCAGATCCGGAAAACAAGCGGAGTCGGTTATTATCAGGAACTGAAACCAAATCAGCTTGAAGTAGGGCAGTGGCAGAACGGATCACGGCAAAACCTCAAAGTGCACTCTACGACGAAATATTACCATTACAACCGTGTCATGTGCAACTGAGAACAGAGTTTGACCTTCATTCAACTAATCAATTACCAATACTCCATCTGTTACCCCAATTTACCGAGAATTGAAAAATTTAAATTTAATCATTATTCCAAGTTTCCCTTCCAATTAAATCTCCAATGCAATCCCTGGGGAGGAAGTTGTTTTCTTCCAGTTCGTATTCAATGCCAACCCAATCCCGAGCCGGAATATACTGACATAGACAATAAATGGGTTGATGTCGATGAATAACACCTTTCTCTACAAGATGCCGAGCCTCTTGTTTAATGAGATCCATTGGATAGGGTATTGAGTGAATCATAGCAACCTCCAACAATGATGAATGCAAGTAATAAAAAACGGGACAGATGAACAATGTAAAATGATTGAACAAAAAATTTTTTGTAGCTTTAGATACAGAAACCATTTCTATTATCTCTTTTAAATTATTAATTTATCAACAATAACCGTGGGAAACGTCATGATTCCATGACCAAATTGAGAGCCTTTAAAATTTGCCATTCAGCTCAATAGTTGGATCATGGCTCTGAGCTGAGATTAGTCAGGTTGGGTAGAGATTGTGGTCTTTCTAATCTACTTCAACAACTAACCAAGTTTTCACAAGTCTTTTACCCCCTTTTACGCCGAAAAGCATCTCGAGAAAAAGTGCAGGGCTTTAGACCCATTTCTTTGGTAAGATAGGAAACACTCTTTTCACGGTTTAAGGATCGCGTGAAGCCATTTTCTAGCCTTAAAGTTCCGATTCATTTCCGTCATCAGCACCTACCCTGTCGGGTAATTTTACCCAATGGCATCACAATTGTAGTGGTTGAAAACCATTCAGCTGATATCATTGCAGCTCGGTTTTTTTTTAGAGGTGGAACCCGTTGGGAGCCGCGGTATCAAGCTGGTTTGTTTTATTTATTATCGGCTGTTCTCACCAAGGGAAGTGACAGACTTTCATCCATGGAGATTGCAGAAAAAATAGAGTCTTGTGGAGCTAGCCTGAGTGCCCATACCACCTCTGATTATTTTTTAGTCAGCTTGAAGACCATCGCCGCCGATTTTGCCGAACTATTGAAATTAGGGGGGGAGATCATACGCAGTCCTAGTTTTCCAAGTCCTGAAGTAGAGTTGGAAAGACGCTTGGCATTACAAACCATTCGTGCTCAAAAGGAACAACCTTTCTCCGTTGCTTTTAATCAATTGCATGAAGCAATATACCAAAACCATCCCTACGCTTTGCCCCTAATGGGTACGACAGAAACCTTGCATCAGTTGGGACGTTATGAGTTAGTTCGTTGCCATGAAACCTACTTTCGCCCTGATAATTTGGTTGTCACAATTGTCGGGAAAATTTCATTAGACCGGGCGATCGCCTTAGTGGAGGAAGGGATGGGAGATTGGCAATCTCCTCCCTACCCCTTCCCGTTTATTGAGCAGCCGACTATTACCCCTCAACCCCATCACTTAACAACAATCCAACATACCCATCAAGCCGTTATCATTCTTGGATACTTAGGGGCTTCAGTACAACAACCCCAACTCCCACATAGTTCCGACTATGCTGCCCTCAAATTACTCAGTACCTACTTAGGGAATGGTCTTTCCAGCCGTTTATTTGTAGAGTTACGGGAAAAACGGGGACTAGCCTATGATGTTTCAGCCCTATATCCTAGCCGAGTCGACCCCAGTTTGTTCACTGTCTACATTGGGACTGACCCTAGTAATACAGAAGCTGCAATTACGGGGCTTTGGCAAGAAGTAGATCGACTTTGGCAAAGTCCACTCACGGATGTTGAAATACAAACTGTAAAAAATAAACTATTGGGACAATACGCTTTAGGAAAGCAATCTAACTCTCAAATTGCTCAACTGTTGGGCTGGTACGAAATTATGGGGTTGGGGGTGGAATTCGATGATGAATTCAAACAAGATATATCCTTAGTCACTAGTTCCAAAGCATTGGAAGTCGCTGAGCGGTATTTAACCCATCCTTACATATCCCTAGTTGGTCCTGACTCTTCAGTATCCAGCTTAACTCAGTTGCTCCATCGTCGCCACCCTCTAAATCCAAACCGAAAAGCAAAAAACTGATTTGTACTGATTTGTTAAAGATAAGCTTATAGGGGATAGGAGTAACCACCAATCTTATGGGCGATCGCCACACATGTTCAACTTCGGAAAGTTACTAACTTCATTGCCTTTCTCAAATTCCAAGATAAACGCCGCCGTATCATTCCCCAATCTACTCGACTTGCTTGCCTTGCGACGAAGTTCGCGGAAGTGCGACCATGATCCTTCCATATAGTCAGGGCACTTTACTACAACCTACAAGTGCTGATTAGATTAGTAAATCAACCCCGTTCTCCCATGCGTTGTTCATAACTCCAAACAGTATTACTTAACAATAGGGTAACAGTCATAGGTCCCACACCGCCAGGAACTGGAGTAATGAAGGAAGCAACTTCCTCCACTTGAGGAAAGTCCACATCCCCCACAAGTTGATACCCACGGTTTGGATCAGGGATTCGATTCATACCCACATCAACTACTACTGCTCCTGGTTTAACCATCGAAGCGTTGATCAGTCTGGGTACTCCTACGGCGGCAACTACAATATCAGCCGAACGAACCACTGCTGCTAAATCAGGGGTATGGGAATGGGCTAATGTTACAGTCGCATTCGCATTCAGCAACATTAAAGCCATGGGTTTACCAACTAAAATACTCCGTCCCACTACAACCGCTTGAGACTTGGCAATGGGTATTTGATAATGGTTAAGCAGGTACATTACCCCTGCTGGAGTACAACTACGCAGACCAGGTTCACCCCGCACTAATCGTCCCAAGTTCAGAGGGTGTAATCCATCCACGTCTTTGTTTGGATCAATGTGGTGCAATAAAGTAATTGCGTCTAGGTGACTTGGTAGCGGTAATTGTAACAGAACACCATCCACTCGATTGTCTTCGTTTAATTCTTTAATCGCCTCCAACAACTCAGATTGGGTGGCAGTGGTTGGGAAATGACGACCAAATGAAGCGATACCAACTCGCTCACAGGCTTGCTCCTTATTCCGGACATAAACCTGACTGGCAGGGTGATCACCCACCAATAACACTGCTAAACCTGGCGGGCGACCCCACTGGTTTGACAGGATGTTAACCCGTTGAGTTAATTGAGCTTGGAACTGTTGAGCGGTGGCTTTACCATCTAAAATGTGGGGAGCAGACATACATCCATGGATAAAATCTCTATCGAGGCAGCCAATTACTGCTTAACAGCACTGTTAAACCCATAAACAAAATACTTAAAGTCCAGGTAATTTGGTTAAGGGTTGTCTCTGCACTTTTCGCACTAGTAAATAATTGAGCTTGTCCGCCAATACCTCCAATTCCATCCCCCTTAGGACTGTGTAGTAGTACTAAAATAATTAATCCTAAGGCAGAGATGCCCCAAATAATCTGTACAACTTGACTGATATTCATAGATAAATAGTAAGAATAGTATTCTCAAAAAACATAGACTAGCATTGAAATGCCATAAATTAACTGATGTTACTGAATAATATCTAACCACTCAGCAAGAGTCTAGGGCTTCTCCCCTATCAGCTAAACAACTAAGTCCCTTATTTAGTTGTTTTTTTCACTTTAATCCATACTTATTAAAATTATAACTACAGAGCATCCGGATTAATTCAGAATTATTTTCCTTTTTTAATTTGAGGTTCTGGCTAATAACACTGGACAGTTTGCTTGAATTCGAACGTAATCAGAGATAGAAGCACCCAGCAATCGGTCTAAATCAGGCATTCCCTTTGCAATAGAGGGACGTCGATCAGGAGAGCCAATAATAAGCAAGTCTGCATTGAGTTCTTCACTCAGTCTACAGATTTCCGACCCAACCTTTCCAGAGCCGAAGGCACACCGATAGGAAATCTGATACTTTTTGGCTTCAGCGATCGCCCCAGCCAGAACTGGATCACTGTCGGGATTAGTAGTACCAGTGGGAGGATTAATATGGGTTAGGAGGAGTTGCCCCCCCTTAATATCTCGAAGTAAATATAAAGCCAACCGTAGACAATGGTGGGATGAGGGCGAATTATCCATGGCGACCATAATTCGGTTCAGGTGTTTAACGTAAATATCATCTTTCACCAAGAGCAATGGACGGGAAGACAGTTGGAAAACATACTGACTTACAGAATTTTCTAAAATCGACTGTAACCGTTTTAAGCCCCTCGACCCCATAATAATTAAATCAGTATCAAGTTCCTCAGCAACCTGACAGACAGTAGCCTTTGGTTCACCCTGACGAAGAATGGCATTCGTACGTCCGGGATCTAAATTTAATGACTGAATCGCTTGAGCTAACAACTTACCCCCTTCCTCCCAGCAAGATTGCATTTCTTCAGCGGTCGTCTGGGGAGCCACCACATGGAGTACAGTGACAAATGCCCGTTGAATGGAAGGAACTTCCATCAGGTTTTTTAACATTTTTTCAACTTGACC
>CAIUCS010000166.1 GCA_903897715.1 uncultured Synechococcales cyanobacterium | reverse complement strand
ATAGATGAGTTTTTTCTCTTCTTTATCTTTTTGGGCTGTACTTTCAGAAAGCAACTCAATCACCACATCAGGAGCTTTTTCTTCTTCCCAGAGGACCCAGCTTTTCCGCTCTTTTCGAGGCACATCCAAGACAACAAACACATCAGATCCACGATAATCTTCGTTCCGCACTTGATTGGGGCTAAAGTAAATAAACATATTACCCCCCACAAACGCTTCTCG
The DNA here is from genome assembly GCA_903897715.1 of uncultured Synechococcales cyanobacterium. Classification (GTDB taxonomy): domain Bacteria; phylum Cyanobacteriota; class Cyanobacteriia; order CAIUCS01; family CAIUCS01; genus CAIUCS01. The sequence goes on along the minus strand of CAIUCS010000166.1, from coordinate 35,463 downwards.
TCCTTGAGTTTTTAACCATTGGGAGAGCGGTCTGACTAATAACTGCATTTGCAGTCCGTGTCGCTGGGTTTCCATGGGAATACCATCATCAGAAGGTAGTTCATTTTGGGTTGGTGGTAGCTTGATCCCTTGTGGATTCGCTGGAATTACTAGGGTTTCTTGAGCCATTGGTTGGTTGGGATGAGGAACTGAAGCAACATCATTTTCCTTATCATAAACTATTGTCAATATCAACCCCTAGCACTCTCAATCAGTAATTCCAAATTCAGATGGATTTTATGCTATTCCAGCGATCGCCCAGATTATCAAGAATTATACAGTCCTGTTGGTATAAAGCTTTCAGAGCCATCAAATTTTGAATTTGGAATTGTTGACCATATGCGGTGTGAGCCTTTGGCGCGTCCTCTGCGTGGTTTTGTTAGCGATTAATGCTTGAGTGTACATATTTCCGATGCCAATTAATGCTACATTTTTGCATATTGCGATTTGTGAAATTCCACCCCACTCAGCCAATCCGCCTTTTGGTGATGAAATTCGCCTAACATACTTCCCTGAAACAGATGCCAATAGTTTTCAATGATTCTGCCACTAAAAACAACGGTTGTTGGTCTGAATACGCTGCATACATTCGCGAGAAATACACCTAACTTTATCCGAATTGAATAACTCCCTCATCTGATAAAGCAGATTGGAATATCGCTGATGGTTAAAGCGGAAACAAAAAACCAGTGGAGTTTTAATTCTCAACCCTGAACCGTTGAATCCTTGCTAGCCCCTTGATTAACTCAGAGGTAATGGAGGCTGACCAACCCCCTTCCACACACCGTCCCTGGTTTAGAATAAATGATAGGCGAAAGGCATCTGGGAACCCCTCAACTTCCATCCATAGGTATTCAGTCTCCAATTCACAACTGACCAGTTCTTCTTCCATTAGCTGGGTGACTAAAGATTTCATCGTCTCTGACAATTGCTGAACCGACTGGCAAAAAAGATTGAACTCCCTGGCAGTCAGTTCAACTGACCATTCCTCTCCACCCACTAACGCCTTATATTCCACAGCATCAGGGTTCCAACCTAACCGCCACCCCTGACCTGTTTGTATAAATTGATTCCCTCCCACAACTACGGCTGAACGAGTAAGTCGGCAGCTTTGGGTTGACTGTTCGTAGGCTTAACCGGAGGAAGTATGGGTTGGACGGGGAGGAGAACGGGAGAGGAGAGAGGAGTGGTGGGACGGATGCCAGTCTGGGAAGTGGATGGGGGTGTAAATACAGCCACAAGTGTTTTGATTAAGACATTTCTTTCGAGGAGGGTCAAAGCCCGAATGACGTTGGTATCGCCTTGGATTGGATTGATGGTTAAGGCTGTAGCACTGGGATAGTCGTCCGTCTGAAGGAATTCGTTCACCCCTAAATAATCAGCCAAGGTAAGTTTCCAGTCTAATCGGGAAGTGGCAGGTCGCCCTTTCGTATAAATATGGTATCGAATTAACCGACCCGCTAAGGTGTTGTCTTGGACAACCCGTTTTGTTTGAATGTCGATGTAGTTGTTTTCCAAAGGGAAGTTGGGTAACCTGCGATAGACCTGCTGCCAAGCATCCTGAAGTTTGATTCGAGGCGGGGTGACCATAGGGGACTGGGTTTCTCCTTGGGTTGATCCCGGGGTGGGTTCTTGGGGCGGGAGTTGGGACAAAACGGGTAGGAAACTTGATAACTCGGCAGTGACGACTATCGCCCCACCCATCATCAATAAAGCACGGAAAAACAAGGAACTGAAATGACTCATTGCCTTATTCACCAATAATTTCAGGTTGGGTCAGTTCATCAGCCATTTCTAAAATTGCCCGCAAAACAGGCTTCATGATTGGATCTTCCCCGCTGTCAAAATCTTCATATCGCCGACGTTTAGCCCGATTAGCCACCTGTACAGTAATCCGATAACGATTTGAAGCAGCATTAATTAATTCTTCAGCCCGAACCATTAATTGAGAGGTATCGGCAATAAATCGCTTTGGGGAGACTTTTCTAGATAAAGGAGGCATAGGGGTAAGGTAGGGAATGGAGGGGTTAGTTTGCTATTGGGAGTTATGCCCATCTAGCAGGTTACCATAAGTATACCATGAACGGCTTAAGCCGCCCCATCCCTTTCCCTGTTAGGGTGGTCTTTAACAGGACATAGGGCTCCCCCCCTGAGTAACCCCCCCTGGGTAAATTGATAATCGTAGACCTCAATACTGAAGGGGTGGGACGAGGGAACCATTAGTCTGGGATTTCACGTTGATGTTCAACCTATTGTTTGACCTGATCCATAGTAACGCCGCCACAACTGTCAAGGAAATAGGCTCCAGTCCAGAACGCTGGCTTACTATAATTTAGTTGATGCCATCCGCATACTCTTTACGAATCAACCGACTAGAAACAGTCTTTAAGTTATGCACTAACTTGCTGATTGCTACCAGATGAACGTGGTGGGACTCCCCGTTAAAATCAGTCAGTGTGCTGCTCCACTGTTCACAGGTATTAGCAACGATTTCTTGCAATCTTTCCAGATGCTTTAACTAATAAGATTTTTCGCAATAAGGTGATAAAAATTAGCTCTTATTGATATATTAATTTTTGTATGCGGTTGCCCTGCGCCTTTGTTATAGCTCATGGCACTAAATAGGACATAATAGTATAATGCTACTAACGTATCAGTGCCGATTGCAACCAACACTCCTACAGGGGGCGACCTTGAGCCACTGGAGAGAATTGTTACGTCGTCACTGGAATTATACTCTAGGGCAGAGATTAGACTGGTTACGTCGTACTAGATCTCATCTGAACCGTTGCAGTCTGACAAGTGAGCCAATTGGCGAAATTTCAAGCAACGTAGATTACTCGGCTGACCTTACAGAAACGAAAGGATTATTTCCTGAGTACAAGGAGATTTATACTGACTGCCAACAACAGAATGGAATGGGGTTGGATAAATCTTGGAAGGGGTGGTCAATTCCTGATAAAACTGGTAAGAAAGGAGGTAAGCCTAGATTTCAGAAACAGGGGGATATTTGTTCTTTCACCTTTCCTAGAGTTAATAGCTCAAGGGCTGGGTTACACTTAACAGATGGCATAGTAAAGCTGTCAAAAATTGGTGAGATTCCAGTTGTCCTCCACCGTCCAATCCCTGATAGGTTTAACATCAAATGAGACAAGAACTCTCATTTGTGAATTTGAGAAGCCCCCTTCAGACCGCTCTTAGCGGTTGACGGTGGGAGTTGTCACTTTCATAACTTCCAGTATCAATGGAGATGACTAATTACCCCTCCTCCCATCAATCCTGTCCCTTCCTTTGGATAGGGTTTGGCTGTCGTCAGGGAACAGACCAGTCTGTGTTTGAAAATGCGGTAGAGCAAGTGTTTACAACCCATGGTCTTATATTTGAAACAGTGGTTGGAATTGCAACCTTAGAGTTACGGAAAGATGAACAGGGACTACTGACATTTTGTAAAAAGTACCAATTACCCCTGCTGAGTTTTTCTGCCACTTATTTACAAGGACTCCCCGTTCCCACTCCATCCATGATAGTGGGCACAAAGGTGGGTACTGACAGTGTTGCCGAGGCATGTGCCTACGCTGCTGCCCTTTCCTCTTCCCCACTGCCACCCATGATTGTTATTCCAAAGCAAGTGTATCGTCTTGATGGTTGTTCAGGAGTCGTTACAATTGCAGTTGCCCAAGGTGGGATGGAGGTAGGTTAGAAACTATAAAAACAACTGAATGATTGAACAAAATATGTATCGCCCCACTTATTTAGATTGCCATAGTACTACACCAGTTGATCCTAGAGTGGTGGAAGTAATGATCCCTTTTTTTACCACCCATTTTGGAAATCCAGCCAGTACCAATCATCTCTACGGTTGGGAGGCGGAAACTGCCATCACCCAAGCTCGAGAAATTGTCGCTGCGGCAATTGGGGCAACATCTGGTGAAATTATTTTTACCAGCGGAGCTACTGAAGCGAATAATTTAGCCATCAAAGGAGTAGCCGAATCTTATTTTGACCGGGGACGACATTTAATTACGGTTCAAACTGAACACAGGGCTGTTTTAGACCCGTTTGATTACCTACAATCCCTCGGTTTTGACTTAACCCTGCTATCGGTTCAACCTGATGGATTCATTGATTTAGATCAATTTCAGCAATCCCTTCGTTCAGATACTATCTTGGTTTCTGTAATGGCAGCGAATAATGAAATTGGAGTTCTCCAACCCATTGAAGTAATTGGACAGATTTGCCGCGATCGCCACATTTTATTTCACACCGATGCTGCCCAAGCCATTGGTAAAATTCCGTTACATGTGGAGAAAATGAGTATAGACCTGATGTCTTTAACCGCCCACAAGGTGTATGGTCCTAAAGGGATTGGGGCATTATATATCCGTAAACATACACCAAGGGTAAAAGTAGCACCCCAACTTCATGGGGGTGGTCATGAGCATGGAATGCGTTCCGGTACTCTTTACACCCCTCAGATTGTTGGATTTGCCAAAGCTATACAACTGGCACTCACAGAAATGGATCATGAAACCCAACGGTTAACCCAACTGAGGGAGAACCTATGGTGTACCCTCAGCTCCTTGGAAGGAGTGTTTTTAAATGGTCACCCTAGCCAACGCCTTCCTGGCAATCTCAATATCAGTGTTGCTGGCGTGGATAGCGAAGCGTTACTGTTAGGAATGCAACCCATCGCCGCTGTGTCTTCTGGTTCAGCCTGTACAAGTGCCAACGCTAACCCTTCCCATGTTCTAAAGGCATTAGGTCGGTCTACCCCCCAAGCCCTTGCTTCAATTCGCTTTGGTCTAGGCAGGTTTACGACTGCCCAGGAAATTGATGCTGTGGCAACAGAGACAGTTGCAATGATTCAATCCCTACGTCATGGCAGGAAAATCCTATTTTGACAACGATTTAATAGTCACTATCCACGTCTTCATCATCAAAATCGGTATCAGTTTCATCTGTTTTATTCTTATCCACTTGCACTAAGTGAATATGCTTATATCCAAGTTTAATGAGAAATTCATCCCCTTGTTTCAAATGCATTTCCTGTGTATAGGTTGAGCCAATTACGATCTGTCCATTTCTATGAACACTAACCAAATAAGTAGGCTCCCTTCCCCGTCCATCCTTAGAAGTTTCCGGATTTAAATCCAAACCTCTGGCAGCTAATAAAGCATCATAAAAATCAGTCAAGTTAATTCTAGCTCGCCCGGAGTTGGTAAAGCTGACATATCCACAACGACGGGCTATTTCTTTGCGGGGCATTCTTGATAACTCTTTGGCTTTTTGTAATAAAGCCTTACCTGTAATTGGAGTGGTTGGTATGTCATCCATATTTTAATTCAATTCCCTCAGACAATAAGCTTATTATAATACTATATTCTAATACTATTACATGGTGAGATATTAATTGTAATAGCTTTAATCTGACGCATCAATTAATACTGTACTTTCTAGTTATAACTGTAGAAATTGGCTAAGCTCCCATCAATAATTCTTTTGCCCTCACTAATAAAGGCAATAGGTATACCAAAAATAAGTTCATTATTATGTTATTTCGTTAGAATAATTAGTCTAATTTCCATAAAAATAATAAAAGGATGAATGTCATGTTCCATATTGTCATGGTTGATGTCGTTTGTTGGGTATCCATTGTAGAAGGAATGACTGAGAGCCTTATTCAGCATCCACAGCTATGGGGAATAAAACCTTAAAACCACTTTCCATATCCAATGTTTGTAGTGTACAACTCAGGTTGGTTTAAGTATTTCCAGGTTGATAATCAGGATTTTATGGCTCTGATGATCTGTAACTATATGCACATTTGAAGACCAAAGGCAACCTGTAGAATATGAGTTGAATGGTACATAAACGCAGTATGAGTTACAGTCTTTTTCCCCTTCCAAGAATGGAACAACATCATTTAGCCTCTCTCAGGTTTAGTCTTGAGACGGGAGAAACTTTTTGATTACCTGTGGTCATTCACCTTCCCCACCTGTGGCTATGATTGTTATAATTTCCTATCTCCGATAAAATTATTTTCGTCCAGGAAACGAGTGCTAACTCCAGTCTTCTGATTGTTCTCCCTTGCCCCGATAGATATGTCCTTCTCCATGGATCTTTCTTGTCTGTTCAAATAATTCACTCTCATTTAATTGCCAGCGTTTTAAGACTGCCTCGAGGTCATGTTGAATATCTCTGGCACCTGGAAATCCCTGGTAACGGATAAGTAAACGAGCAAGTTCTACTCGATTGAAGTCGCTCGGTTGACCATTCAGTAAAGTATCTACAATTTTTCGATCCTTTGCCCATAATGGATGAATTTGCTCTTGATTTTCCACATTTTTTTCCATACCGTAATTGAATCTATTGATGAAGTTCAGCCCGTATTGAATATGCTCAGTCGTCCCACTCGGTTCCAACTAGTAGGTGCAAAGTCAAGTTTGATTACCAGAAGTTCAGCCCATAAGGTCGAAAGGGGGTTTTACCCGGGTCAGAATCCAATTTCTGCAACCCACTCCCCCAAATCATCTTCTCAGAGAAGACATCCCCTCCCTGCAACCCAACAGGGAGGAAGTGCTGTATCCAATCCCATTGTCCAGATTCCCAAACGCCCTCTGATGCCCAAGTTGATCAAGAGGCTAATGCTAACTCAGCAAGTGATAATGACGCTGGGGGTGGTGGGAGCGATCGCCACTTTAGGTTTATATAGCCTGGCATTTAAGAATCAGGAAGCCTGGAATAAAGCCCACAGCCGATTACAATTGCTCCAACGGAACGAAAAAGACATCACAATTATTAATGAAACACTAAAATATCAATTGGTGCAAGAAGCTGAGAATCCCTATCATGGATTTATTCCTCAAGATAAGAATACTTTAATTTTCGTCTCTCCCGGTTTACCCCAGCGACCCATCCTTTCTATGGAAAGCCAAACAACGGAACTACCCTGTGAGCATTTAATTTGTACTCCGGTCACTACTCCTACAGGGTACTAAGCGGTTTTACCACTCCTGATTTGCAATTTTCAGCTTCATCCGATGATCCAAATGGGTACTTTTTTGGTTCAAAAACTCTAATCCCAGTTGATAGGTAAGATTGTATTGTAACGGTGTCAGGGTTATGTAGTTTTGTCGAATCATTGCCACATCTGTTGGCACAGACTGTACCCGATCTTCCTCAGTTTCAATATCTTCCATTAATTCCCCAGCTAGCCAATAATAGGTTTTACCTCTTGGGTCAATTCGTTTTTCAAACAAATCCACGTAGCGCCGCACCCCTTGTCGAGTTAGCTTTACCCCTTTAATCTCCGAACCACTCACTGCTGGAATGTTCACATTAAGCAACATTAATTCTGATGATCGATGTTGACGGAAGTCTTCTAACAATAGGGTTGCAAACTCCGCAGCAGGTTGAAAATTCTGAGATGAGAAACTTGCCAGGCTTAGGGCGATGGAGGGTATTCCTTCCATTACTCCTTCCATGGCAGCTGACACCGTACCAGAATACAGAATATCGGTACCTAAATTGGAACCATGGTTAATCCCGGATAGAACCCAATCAGGGGGATGATCTAGTAATGCTCCCAGTGCCAGTTTGACACAATCGGATGGAGTTCCAGAGCAAACCCAAGCTTGGATATGGGGATGAAAAATGGATTCTATACGGTCTGCCCGTATAGGCTGATGCAACGTTAAACCATGACCCGTTGCCGAACGTTCTCGGTCAGGGCAAATGACAAAGACCTCATGTCCGGCAGCAGCTAAGGTATTGGCTAAGGTGCGGATACCAAGGGCAAATACCCCGTCATCATTACTAATCAATAGTTTCATCAGACCCTCTTACCGTCCATCCCATTCAGAGGCGGCATCAGCCGTCGCTTGGCTCGCTGATTTTTGCCCTAGCATGGCTGCTTGCAATTGATTGTAAATAATCTTTTGTAATACCTTAATATCCTTGATAACAGGGATTAAAACTTCAGCCGTTTTCAACTGATTGGCACTCACAATCCGAGCCTGGTCAACAGCCGTCCTATTGGGGGGGAGGGTGGTAAAAAAGGGATCTTTCAGCGCTTGAGCAGTGGAAGGGAGTACATTAGCTGCTTTCGCAAAGGTCAGTTGGTTATCAGCATTGGTGACAAATAGGGCAAACTTAAGGGCAGCATCTGGTTGATCCGAATCACGGGGAATGACCAGATTCATCACTGCCACATTTTTCTTTTGAGTATCGCCACTAATTTGAGGGGCGGTGGCGGAGACGGCAGCAATGGCTGGGGCGTTATTCCCAATGGTATTTAAAAATTCAGGGCTGGACATTAACAGGGCTGTTTCTCCAGCTTGGTATAGTTCAATTCCTTGACGATGCCCTTGGGTTAATACCTCCTTTGGTAATAACCCTGACTGATATAAATCCACCCAATACTGAAATGCCTGCTTCCCAATAGGATTATTAAAAGCTGCTTTTCCATTGGCATCCACTAATGTTACTCCCATCTGAACCATTGATTCTAAAATTTCCGCTGAATCCTCAGGGACAACCGTGGTGAAAAAGGCAAATTTTCCTGTTTTTTGTCGTACCTGTTTTGCCAACTGAGCCAACTGGGCATAGGTGGCAGGAGGTTGGGTGATACCAGCTTGCTTTAGAAGTTGGGTGTTATAAATCATCACCCTCGTTGTTAGGTACCAGGGAATGCCAAAACTTTGCCCCTCCAAGGTGCCTGCCCGCCAGATCTTTGGGAAGTATTGATTACGATCCCTATCCGTCACCTTCCCATCCAACCATAACCAAGCCTTACGTCCAGCTAACTGGGAAGCAAAGTCAGGGTTAAGATTTACCACATCTGGTGCCGTTTTTGCTGAAACAGCCGTCAGGATTTTACTTTGCATTGCAGTCCAAGGAACGTCCACCCAACGCACTGCAATTCCAGGATTTTGGGTTTCAAAATTTGCGATGAGTTGCTGGAAGTAACCATCAAATTTAGGACTGAGTTGCATTGTCCAAAATTCAATTTCCGCCTTGCCACCTCTAGGCTGCTGGACGGATGGGGAACTAGGGCTACAACTGACTAAGCCGCTGACGAGCAATCCCATCACTGCTAGGACTGCTCGTCGAGTCTGTCTGGGGAATAGGGTCATTGTGGATAGTTGAATAGTCATGAGCAGTCTTGGTGCAGGATGGTGATGGTTTTTGGTGCTAAGTCTACTATAAACATGGGGTTATAGTCAGCTTAAAACCATGGGGCATGAAAAACACCAGGTTTATCAATCCGTTCAAACGTATGGGCACCAAAGTAGTCCCGCTGGGCTTGAGTTAGGTTTTGGGGGAGGCGATCGCGGCGATAACTGTCAAAGTAATCCAACGATGCACTAAAGGCAGGAACAGGAATCCCTAGTTTCGCTGCCGTTGCCAATGTTTCTCGCCATGCCCCTTGACGGTCTAAAATTGTTTGTTTAAATTCTGGAGCCAACAACAGGTTGGGTAGGGTTGGTTCTTCATGAAACGCATGCTTGATTTTATTTAAAAAACCAGCCCGAATGATACATCCTCCTTTCCAGATCCGTGCCGCCTCTCCCAAATTAAGATTGTACTTAAATTGAGTTGAAGCAGCACTTAACAGAGCCATCCCTTGGGCATAGGAACAAATCTTGGAACAATAAAGGGCATCCCGAACTTGGGAAATGAAGGATTGAACGTCACCACCAATCGTAGACGAAGGTCCCGATAGTTGACGTGCCGCAGCTACCCGTTCCGTTTTATAAGCCGACATAATCCGGGCGTTGACGGCAGCAGTAATCGTGGGGATTGGCACTCCCAAATCCAAGGCACTAACCACTGTCCAACGCCCAGTTCCCTTCTGTCCGGCACTATCTAAGATTAACTCCACCAAGGGTTCGTGGGTATAGTCATCAATGTGGGTAAAGATATTAGCAGTAATTTCAATTAAAAATGAATTTAGCTCTTCAGTGGTATTCCACTCGGCAAACACTTCATGGAGTTGGGTATGGGATAACCCAGCTACATTTTTGAGTAGATCATAGGCTTCTGCAATTAGTTGCATATCCCCATATTCAATCCCATTGTGTACCATTTTTACATAGTGCCCTGACCCTCCTGGACCAATGTAGGTAACACAGGGACCGTCATCAACCTGAGCGGCTATTTTGGTGACAATGGGTTCAATGGATTCATAGGCAGCCTTAGTCCCCCCGGGCATGAGACTAGGACCATTTAAAGCACCCTCTTCACCGCCACTAACTCCCATGCCAATGAATCGTAATCCACTGCTTTCTAGGCTGTTTACCCGTCGTTCCGTATCTTCATAGAGTGAATTACCCCCATCAATGATCATATCGTCCGGATCAAGTAGGGGTTTGAGTTGATCAATGGTTGCATCCACAGGACTCCCAGCTTTTACCATAATCAGGATACGTCGTGGTCGCTCCAATGATGCTACGAAGTCAGCGATGGTATAGGTGGGTTTAACATTTTTGCCTTGGGCACGATTTGCCATAAAGGCATCGGTTTTGTCAGATGAACGATTGTAGACAGCAATGGGAAATCCATTGCGTTCAATATTGAGAGCTAAGTTCTCTCCCATTACGGCCAAACCAATCAGTCCAAAGCTTTGTTTCGCCATAACTTGTCCCCTAAAGTCAATGATCACTTCCAGACTAGCCCAATCTTTATCAGAAGGATTGGAAGAAGAGATTAAGTCTTGTTGATTTTTTGAGTAAATGTCAGGATATTTTGATTATTGTAAATGGAAAAATCCCCCATGAACGGTAGGATTACTGAATCCTTATGTTTTCCCCTATGTTGGTCGTACCTCCCATTTTGTCCTCATTCAGAAAAGGGTTGATTGTTTCTTGTCAAGCCCCTGCTGATTCCCCCATTCATCAACCAATGGTCATTGCAGCTATTGCCGAAGCTGCGGTTAACCGCGGAGCAGTGGGGATACGAGTGGACACCCCCTCCCATGTCCAAGCCGTACGGCAGCGGGTCAAGGTTCCTATCATTGGTCTATGGAAACAAACCATTCCAGGGTATGAGGTCTATATTACCCCCCAACTCGTTCATGCCCAGGCGATCGCCGCCGCTGGGGCGGATATTATTGCCTTAGATGCAACCTTACGAAAACGACCCAATGGGGAAACCCTACATGGCATTATTGAACACATCCATGGACACCTTGGTAAATTAGTTATGGCTGATGTAGATTCCATTGAATCAGCAACTGCAGCCGAGGCGGCAGGGGCTGACATGGTGGGCACAACACTGTATGGCTATACCCATGGCACCCAACATCAAATTCCGCCAGGGTATGATTTACTGAAGCAAATGATAAACCAATTAACTGTTCCCTGTATTTGCGAGGGTGGAATTGCCTCACCTTCCATGGCACGAGCAGCAATTGATGCTGGAGCTTTTGCTGTGGTTGTGGGTACAGCGATTACTGGTATTGATATACAAGTTGGACAATACTGTTCCGAAATGCATTCAGATTGATTAGGATTAGTGAGGTTCTTGAAATGAATGAACTGAGCATGAAACCCCTCAATGGTAGAATATAAATCATCCTTATCAATATGGTTTATATTACAATATCCTTTGATGAATGAGTAACGAAACCTACTTAAACCACCCAACATTTGGATTGTTGTTCAGAGTTTGCTTTTTAGAAGAAGAAAAGGAACTATTTGCATCACTCTATGCTCAACGCCTATTTTTTTTGGTGACCACAAGCACAGATGGCGTTCGATTTGAACCAATTACCCGTTCAGATGCCCGGATTTTAGTTGATGGGCAGCTCAGGTTCTTCCGTCGTCAGGCAATGCTTTCTGAACATCATCAACTGCAATTAATTCGGAAACAAACCTTCGAGTAGGAACCAACCAAATCGCATATGTCCATGAATGGGCTAACTACTGCTAATTTAGAAACCATGACTATAGAGGAACGTATTCTCCTCATTCGTCAGTCTTTACCCACCCCTGTCCGGTTGATTGCCGTTTCCAAACAAGTTTCCAGTCAAACCATACGACTTGCATATAAGGCAGGGATCCGAGATTTTGGTGAAAATCGACTACAGGAAGCGATCGCTAAACAACAAGAATTGGAAGACCTTCCTGGAATCACCTGGCACTTTATTGGTCATCTTCAATCCAACAAAGTTCGTAAGACCATAGAACACTTTCAATGGATTCACTCGGTTGATCGCCTAACGTTAGCCCAGCGTATTGATCAGTTGGCAGCAGAGTTAAGCCATAATCCTAATCTACTCTTACAAGTGAAACTAGTTCCCGACCCACATAAGTCAGGTTGGTCAGTCCCAGAACTAATGATGGATTTACCAAAATTAGACCAATGCCATCACCTACGAATTCAGGGATTAATGACAATTTGTCCATTAGGTCTTACTCCCGACCAGATCCAGGATCTATTTCAAAGAACCAAGGATTTGGCAAATTCCATCCGTTCCCAACCATGGCAGAATTTAACCATGACAGAACTATCCATGGGGATGTCAGGGGATTACACCCAAGCGATTCAAGCCAATACCACTATGGTGAGGCTGGGACAACTTCTTTTTGGTAAACGACCTTAAAATCAGGGTTGATGCAATGGACAGAACCCATTGGTGATTCAATTCTACACAGCCCGATTAGATACCGTTGGAATAGGGTAGGAGAACATATGGCGATCGCACACGTCATTGGATTAGGAAAATCAGGTTTAGCCGCTGCCACATTATTACACTATCAAGGGTGGCACGTCATTATTCGGGATGGGGGATATTCCCCGGCATTGATTCATCAAAAAACCAGCTTGGCAGACAGGGGGATTGATGTCCAGTTAGGAGATCCATTAGCCTACCCACTAGTTGACCCAACCGATACGCCACAATTAATTGTGGTAAGCCCAGGAGTTCCTTGGGATCATCCTGGCTTACTGCAAGCACGGAATCAAGGCATTGAAACCATTGGTGAAATGGAACTTGCATGGCGTAACCTACAATCCCATCAGTGGATCGGCATCACAGGAACCAACGGAAAAACCACCACCACTGCTTTAATTGCAGCCATATTCCAATCTGCAGGACTGCATGCCCCAGCATGTGGGAATATTGGCAAGGCAGCCTGCGAAATTGCCAGGCAGATTCAGGATCCATCCACTTCTGATGCAACCAGAACCATTGACTGGATTATTGCTGAAATCAGTAGCTTTCAAATCGAATCATCTTCCACATTAGCCCCTCGAATCGGCATTTGGACTACCTTGACACCCGATCACCTTGACCGTCATAAAACCCTAGAAAATTACGCAGCAATTAAATCTCAGTTATTACACCACGCTTCAGATCAAATACTCAACGGGGATGACCCATGGTTACATCAACATGGTTTTCAGCAATGGTCGGGGGCTTGGTGGACCAGTACCCATGGTCAGTCTGCTCTCCTGGGTGATGTGAAACGGGGATGTTATATCCAGGCAGGATGGGTGGTAATTGCTGGACAACCAATTTTACCCGTTGATTCTCTGAAGATGGGAGGAGTCCACAACCAACAGAATTTATTAATGGCAGTGATGGCTGCCCACATCGCCGGAATATCAGCAAAAGTGATTGCCAAGGCTATCTCTGACTTTCCAGGAGTTCCCCATCGACTAGAGCTCATTTGTACATGGCAGGGAGTAGACTTTATCAATGATAGTAAAGCCACCAACTATGACGCGGCTGAAGTTGGACTTGCCTCAGTTCCAGCCCCAGTTATCTTAATTGCGGGGGGCAAAGCCAAGTCTGGAGATGATCATCAATGGTTAGCAACTATCCAAGCTAAGGCAGCGGCAGTCCTGTTAATTGGCGATGCAGCTCCTCTTTTTGCCCGTCGCCTCCAGCAAGTGAATTATCAGACCTACGAAGTTGTGGAAACTATGGCTGCCGCTGTACCCAGGTCAATGGATCTAGCCTTGAAATACGGTGCTAAAGTGGTGCTGCTTTCACCGGCTTGTGCCAGTTTTGATCACTATGCCAACTTTGAACAACGGGGGGATGATTTTCGCACATTGTGCCAAAACCGATGGGGTAATCCAAAGGGTTCTGTCGTGGACACATTAGCAACCTAATTTTCAACAGACCTCCATTGTCATGGAACCCATCCAACCACGAAAAAAAGGAGGGAAGTACCCATCTATAGGATTGTGTCCTAAAAATAAACCGCAGTTATGGAACAATATGAAGATTTATGGCTTTTTGAGACATTTAAGGGGGGTTTGTAACAGTTTAAGTTGATAAAGGGAACAGATCCGTTTGAACCATAGAAAGATTGTTAGAATTTCATAAACCAAATCATCACCAGTCACCCTTTTACTTCTTTTCTAAAACGAATAATGGGTTGTGGGATAAAGTGAGCGGTTATCGGGTTAATAGAATAGTTGGTTTGAACTTTAACTGGGTGTAGGGGAGTTTCTGGAGATTTTTACTGGTATGGATTTTAATTTTTGAAAATTAATTTGTCATTCTCTCGTTAAACTAATAACGGGTATATAAAGTAAAGAAAGATGTTCACAGGATGAACTTCTTCAGGAAAGCAATGTTCTATTGAGCCTTATACTTTATCTGGCTCAATAACTGAAACCCTCATACCTCTGACAACTTACCCCGCCTTAGCTGCGGGAAGAGCCATTGTTTCTGGTAATCATAGGGGCTCTGAAGGGAGTTGCCCCACGGTTCCCTCTTCTATGGAAGAAACCATCACTAGTTACGGTTAATTTTTCAAAAATATTGATTTCGTTAAATAAGGAGCATGAGGAAAGCGGCATGACCCAGGCTAATGAGTTACTCCTAACATTTGAGCCAAGTGAGCTAGTTAGGTCTGAACCTGAACTGGTTCATTTGGAATTAGATGGATTTGAAGCTGAGCCAAATCCTGTTATCCATCTTTTAGTTGATGATGACATTGATGAAGAATTTGGTGATGCTCAAGATGATGAGGAGTCCCCTAGTAAGGCTGGTAAACCCCGTGCTACCCGGCGGAAGTCCCAAACCAAGAAAAAACACTACACTGAAGACTCAATTCGCTTATATTTACAAGAAATTGGTCGAATCCGTTTACTACGGGCAGATGAGGAAATTGAGTTAGCGCGAAAAATTGCTGACTTGCTGGAATTGGAACGGATCCGTGAAAAACTGTTTAAGCAGCATGGTCGTGAACCTCTCCCCGCAGAGTGGGCGGGAGCTGTGGGTGAAGAACCTAAACTATTCATTCGTCGGTTGAAGGTGGCACGTCGGGCTAAGGACAAGATGGTGCAATCTAATCTGCGGTTGGTGGTATCGATTGCCAAAAAATATATGAACCGTGGACTTTCTTTCCAAGATTTGATTCAAGAAGGAAGTTTGGGGTTGATTCGGGCGGCTGAAAAATTTGACCACGAAAAAGGGTATAAATTTTCTACCTACGCCACTTGGTGGATCCGTCAGGCAATTACCCGTGCCATTGCGGATCAGTCTCGTACGATTCGGTTACCTGTGCATCTTTATGAGACAATTTCACGGATTAAGAAAACCACCAAGCTCCTTTCCCAGGAAATGGGACGGAAACCTACGGAAGAAGAAATTGCCACCCGCATGGAGATGACCATTGAAAAACTTCGGTTTATTGCCAAGTCTGCCCAATTACCCATTTCTTTAGAAACACCAATTGGAAAAGAAGAGGATTCCCGGTTAGGAGACTTTATTGAATCTGATGGAGAAACCCCCGAAGACCAGGTTTCTAAGCATTTATTAAGGGAAGACTTGGAAAGTGTACTCAGTACCCTAAGCCCCAGGGAGCGGGATGTTTTGCGCCTACGCTATGGCTTGGACGATGGACGGATGAAAACCTTAGAAGAAATTGGACAAATTTTTACGGTTACCCGAGAACGGATTCGACAAATTGAAGCAAAAGCTTTACGTAAATTACGTCACCCCAATCGGAATAGTGTTCTCAAAGAGTACATCCGTTAAAATTAACTGCTGTCGATGGCTGCTTAGCAATCGAAAGGGTTGGTGGGCAACCTGCTCTAGCATCACAATTAGATGCTCTGGACGGAGCAGGGTGCCATCATTACGACAACTCCCAAGATAATGAATTTCACCGATTGTGGGATTCGGAAACGGAATTAAAGATAGAGAATTAAGGCGATCCCGTAGATTGACAGTGCGTATCTGCCCTGATTTAGTTTTGTGACTTGTCACAATGTGGGTAGAGTCCAAAATCCTGTTGATCCAAGTTTGCCATTGAGGTGGATCAACCCCTTCTTCGAGGGTGGTAACCGTTAAGTGGTACTCGGCTTGGATTAATAATTGAGTGGCTGAGGGGCTTTTCAGATCCACTTCAGCCACTTGAAAAACTGGCATGTCTGCGGGTAAGTATTCCCGTAACAAATTTAAAAATTTCATGGGATCCACCCAACAACTCAATTCAAAATCAATGATTTCCCCGGAGCTGGTGACCCCTAATGGTAAAGCATTGGCAGGAACAATCCGCGGTGAAGGATGATATCCACCCGTAAAGGCAATAGGAATCGATGCTCGACGCACCACTCGGTCTAATAAACGCAGCCAATCCAAATGACTAATAAACCGCATCTCCCCCAACTTGCCAATGGAAACCCGTAGCCGTTGAACCCGATTGGTGGGGGGGGTAAAATTACCCATAAATTCAGGGATAGGGGGAGGCGGGACGACCACATTATGACCAAACTCTACACCACACACCCCGCAGTGAGAACAACCATCAAATGAACAATCAGGTACTGTCACTGATTGTAATGCCCGGTGCCAGTCATCAACTAACCACTGTTTTTGAATGCCAGTATCCAAGTGATCCCACGGCAGGGGTACTGAGACATTGGGAAAGGGTTGGGATGCATCCGCTGGGTAGCCTTCCTGACTATTGAGCCAATTACCCTGCTCCACCAATCGATATTTCCAAGTAAGCCCGCCGGCAGTAATCGCCTGACTCCAAGCTTCAAAAGCCCGATCAAGGCTTTCCCACCATGAGTCTTCCCTAGCTCCTAATTCCCAAGCATGACGAATGACAGACCCTAAACGGCGATCGCCCCGACCCACAAAGTCTTCCATTGCCGAAATGCGTACATCTGTGAAATTAGCTTTCAGCCCTCGAATTGTACGCAACTCATGACGAAGTAATTGTTGTTTGCGCGTCAGTTCCGATGTAGCCACCGAATACCATTGAAAAGGGGTATGGGGCTTGGGCGTAAAATTAGAAATGGTGAGGTTAAACCCTAAAGGACGACGTCCAATCCCTCCACATTCCTGCTTTAGCCATCGCACCGTTTCAGCAATCCCCAGCACATCCTCGTCTGTCTCTCCGGGTAGTCCAATCATGAAATAGAGTTTGATTTTAGTCCATCCCTGTTCATAGGCAGTTTTTACCCCCCTGAGTAGCTCTTCATTGGTTAATCCCTTATTAATAATATCCCGCAAACGCTGGGTGCCCGCTTCCGGAGCAAATGTAATACCAGTGTTACGGGTACCCCCAATGATTTTGGCAATATTTTCATCAAAGCGGTCTACCCGTTGACTGGGAAGCGATAGGGAGACATTGGCATCCTTTAAGCGATTTTTGATTTCCATTCCTAACGCTGGGAGTGCCAGGTAGTCAGAGCAACTCAACGACAGGAGGGAAAATTCATTATGTCCAGTTGCCCCCATTCCATCTTCAATGGCGGTAATGACGGCATCAGGATCCACATCTCGGGCTGGGCGGGTTAGCATGCCTGGCTGACAGAATCGACAACCCCTAGTGCATCCCCGACGAATTTCGACGGTCAATCGGTCATGTACCGTTTGTGGGTAAGGAACTAGTCCAATAGAATAGTGGGGAATTGGAGTGGCTACCCGTCTTAAAATTTGCCTCGGCACATCCGTTCGCAGGGGATAAACCCCCCCGTCATCCCCCCTCCCATAGAATTGAGGAACATATACTCCAGGGATTTGGGCTAAATCCAGTAATAAATCTAATCGACTCAGACCTGCTAATTTCCCCTCTTCAACAATTAAACCAATCTCTGGTAGTAATTCTTCTCCATCCCCCAAAACAATGAAATCAAAAAAGTCTGCATAGGGTTCAGGGTTAGAGGTTGCAGTTTGTCCCCCTGCAAAGACCAAGGGTAGCATAGGGTCACTTGCCAGCCTTAGATCCCTATCTCCAGTCATTCTTTCTTGCCACGTGAGGGGAATATGGGCAAGGGAGAGCATTTCTAAGATATTCGTAGCCCCTAACTCATAACTAAGGCTGAAACCAATTAAATCAAACTCCCATAGAGCACGTCGCGACTCAACTGCAAATAATGGAGTGTCTGTTTCTCGTAGCTTAGTGGACAAATCCATTCCCGGCAAATAGGAGCGATCGCATAATTGACGGGGTTGGACATTCAGGATATTGTAAAGAATAATATGACCCAAATTGGAGGCACCCACCTCATAGACTTCCGGATAGGAGAGTACCCATCGCACCACTGCTTCCTCCCATGGCTTATGGTGGGAACCTACTTCAGTCCCAAGATAGCGGGCAGGGCGGGAAATATCAGGAGTGAGCAATGGGTTAACTGCAACGGACATAGTTACTTTCCCCTTTATGTCAGCGTGATCATGGTAACATTAGCCATGGATCCTCCCTATTATCAGTCACTTAGACCCCATAGTCAACAATAACGCTATTGGGAGAGAGTTCTCCCAATGTGATCATCAATGACATTCAACTCAACCCATTCTCCCAATCTCCACCCCTCCATGGGTCGCCCCCAGGGGAAAGTGGTGTTATCTTTCCTAATGATAACCCTTGGTATCACTGTTTATTTGTTATCCATCAGTTGGCGTCACAGCAGTCTCTTCCTAATTGGAGCGGGATTTGGAATTACCTTGTACCATGCTGGTTTTGGCTTTGCTTCGGCTTACCGCAAGTGGTTTCGTCAGGGAGAGGTGGATGGTATGTTGGCACAAGTCCTCATGTTATCCATCGCCACCTTACTTTTTGCCCCCTTCTTACTCCATGGAACCCTAGGGGCAAGTCCCTTGAGGGGTGCATTAGCCCCTGTCGCAGTCCAAGGAGCTATCGGTGCGTTTCTATTTGGAGTAGGGATGCAACTTGGCAGCGGTTGTGCCTGTGGAACTCTTTACACCATAGGGGCTGGCAGCATGGGAATGGGCATTACCCTGGTTAGTTTCATGGCAGGTTCTTTCTGGGAAAGTGTAACCAGTTCCCTATGGCAATCCTTACCCCGCCATGCACCCATTTCCTTATTAAATAGCTTTGGTTGGTACGGGGTTTTACTCCAACTTTCATTACTTGCCTTACTAGGATGGGTTCTATGGCGATACAAATCCCTGACTCGGTCCGCGGCAGTTGTAAAACCCCCATCCCAACCCCTTAATCTAATCCATGGTCCCTGGTCTTTGGTGGGGGGTGCCATTGGTCTGGCACTGCTAAATTGGCTGACTTTACTCGTCGCTGGTCGCCCTTGGGGAGTAACCTGGGGGTTTACCTTGTGGGGTGCTAAACTGGCTCAGTCCTTGGGCTGGAACCCTTCTACCAGCGAATTTTGGAGCCAGGGGGTAGGAGCGGAAGCATTAAAAAACAGTATCTGGTCTGATTTTACCTCCCTGACAAACTTGGGGGTTATTTTAGGAGCAGCCATGGCAGCAGCATTAGCTGGACGATTATCCCTACGCCCCCCTATCTCTGTCGCCGCCGTTGGGGCAGCCTTGCTCGGGGGAGGAATGATGGGTTACGGGGCTCGGTTAGCCTTTGGTTGCAATGTGGGCGCTTACTTCGGCGGAATTGCCTCTACAAGTTTGCATGGCTGGCTTTGGATTTTCTTCGCTTTATTGGGGACGGGGGTGGGGGTTCGGCTGAGAAGGCTGATAATGAACGACTGATAATTGCCCCGATGTAACGCATTGTTGCGAACGGTATAGAACCATTACTTTAATTGTCAGAATCAAATAAAAACTTTAATCTAATAAATAACCTGAGGGCTTTAGAGAGGGACTTCCATGAATACGATTCAACGGTATCGCTTTATTTGTACGCTTACATTTGGGGACATTTACGGGCAGATCATCGTTTGGTTAATTGTTATTTTTCTGAGTTTGGCTGCTGCTTTGGCTTTAATGGGTACAACTCGTCCTATATACGCCTTGGCTACAGTTGGTATAATATTAGTGCTTTCGTTACCATTTTTATTGTTTGCCTTTGTGACTACTTTATTAAATCACATTGAAATGAAGGAAGTTGAACTGACAGATGTACAGCCTAGGGTCAGTACCATCTCTGGTCAGCCTTCATCCCAGGGGGCATAGCTGTTTTAACGAAAGTGGTTATAATTCTCCCTAATGATTCCCCTTTCCCCTAATTTACGCACACGACTGGCTCCACCCCTAAAATTGGGGTCAGTCTCCCTTTCTAGTCGGGTACTTCAGGCTCCCCTTTCAGGGGTGACTGATTTAGTGTTCCGAAGATTAGTCAGAAAGTATGCCCCTGACTCCATGATGTATACCGAAATGGTCAACGCCACTGGTCTCCACTATGTGGGAGAGTTGCCCAAGTTGATGGAGCTTGATCCCCATGAAAAGCCAGTTAGCATTCAGTTATTTGACTGTCGCCCTGACTTTTTAGCGGAGGCTGCCCAGAGGGCTGTGGAGGAGGGAGCAGATACAGTCGATATTAATATGGGCTGTCCGGTCAATAAAATCACCAAAAATGGAGGGGGGTCTTCCCTCTTAAGACAACCGGATGTTGCCGCAGCCATCGTTGCGACAGTGGTAAAATCAGTAGATGTTCCGGTGACGGTGAAGACTCGCATTGGCTGGACGGAACAGGAGATTACAATTTTGGACTTTGCTCGGCGCATGGAAGATGCTGGTGCCCAAATGATTACGGTTCATGCCCGTACCAGGGCTCAAGGATACAATGGTTCGGCACGTTGGGAATGGATAGCCAGGGTTAAAGAAATTCTTTCCATCCCAGTGATTGCCAATGGTGATATTTTTTCAGTGTCTGCGGCGGTTGAATGTTTAGAAATGACAGGCGCTGATGGGGTGATGTGTTCCCGAGGCACTTTGGGTTATCCGTTTTTGGTTGGCGAAATTGATCACTTTCTCAAGACAGGTGAACCGTTACCCAAGCCTACTCCTGTGGAATGCTTACAATGTGCCCGAAACCACCTGGAAATGCTCTGGGCATATAAGGGGGAACGGGGGGTGCGTCAGGCTCGGAAACACATGACATGGTATTGTAAGGGTTTTCCGGGAGCTGCTGAATTACGGGGACAATTAGCGGTTATTGAAACGGTTATGGATGGTTTTAGGGTATTAGATCAAGCCATCGACCATTTATCAGGGAATAACCTGTTGACGACCCACAGATGAAAAATGCCAGGTTATACTGGTTATAGTATTCACAGGAGAGTTATGTTCCTATGGGCATAACCATAAAAAAGAATCTATTCAAATCAACACCATGTCTACTATGCAAATTCGGTTGGATGATCTAAAACCTAGTCAAGTAGGGGTTCCGATACAAAAAAATCCGTTTTGTGCCAACCAATTTAGGCAATTAGTAGGAAAAATTATAGCAAGTTGTGTGGTTTGTCATGGGGTATTCATGGGCAACCCTGCCATGGCAAATACTGAAAGTAATATAATCAGTTATAGTGAGTTACTCCGTAAAATCGAAACTCAACAGGTTAAGAAAATCCAGTTTGACCCCAC
This sequence comes from uncultured Synechococcales cyanobacterium, assembly GCA_903897715.1. GTDB lineage: Bacteria > Cyanobacteriota > Cyanobacteriia > CAIUCS01 > CAIUCS01 > CAIUCS01. Next base: position 13,652 of record CAIUCS010000166.1, on the reverse strand, counting down.
TCGTCAAATTGCTAAAGTTACCCTCAAGGGCGAAAAAGAAGAAAAAAGTGTGGTGTTGCTGGCTCAAAACCCGGAATTAGTAGAGTTGAGCCGAGTTAAATCAATTGATTTTGAAGTACAAAGAACGACAGATAGTAGTGCAGCAGTCAACTTACTCTTGAACTTATTTTTAGTGGTATTAATGGTGAGTATCCTACTGATGATACTCCGTCGTTCAGCCAATGCCTCCAATCAAGCCTTGAGCTTTGGCAAGTCCCGAGCACGATTCCAAATGGAAGCAAAAACCGGCGTGATGTTTGAGGATGTGGCGGGTATTGCTGAAGCCAAAGAAGAACTTCAAGAAGTTGTGGTTTTCTTAAAACAGCCAGAGCAATTTACCGCATTGGGTGCCCGCATTCCTAAGGGGGTATTGCTAGTCGGGAAACCCGGAACTGGGAAAACCCTATTGGCAAGGGCGATCGCAGGAGAGGCGGGTGTTCCTTTTTTCAGTGTATCTGGTTCTGAATTTGTAGAGATGTTTGTGGGAGTTGGGGCATCCCGGGTCAGGGATTTGTTCCGTAAAGCCAAAGAAAATGCCCCCTGTTTAATTTTTATTGATGAAATTGATGCCGTTGGTCGGCAACGAGGTGCTGGAATTGGAGGCGGCAATGATGAACGGGAACAGACCCTCAATCAATTACTGACCGAAATGGATGGGTTTGAAGTAAACACTGGCACTATTGTCATTGCAGCCACCAATCGACCGGATGTTTTAGATGCGGCATTACTGCGACCAGGACGATTTGATCGTCAAATCACAGTAGACTTACCTAACTTAAAGGGGCGTTTAGGAATCTTGGAAGTCCACGCCCGTAATAAAAAATTAGGCACAGATATTTCACTAGACATCATCGCCCGCCGTACTCCAGGGTTTTCTGGTGCTGATTTGGCTAATCTATTAAATGAAGCAGCAATTCTTACTGCCCGTCGCCGTAAGGATGCCATCACTATGGTTGAAATAGATGATGCCATTGACCGAATTACCGTCGGGTTAAGTTTAACCCCCCTATTGGATAGCAAGAAAAAACGACTCATTGCTTATCATGAAATTGGGCATTCCCTATTAATGACCCTACTACCCCATGCTGAGCCACTGAATAAAGTTACCATTATTCCCCGTTCCGGGGGGGTGGGTGGCTTTGCCCAACCTCTTTACGGGGAAGATATGATTGATAGTGGTCTATATACCCGTGCCTGGTTGATTGATCAAATTACAATTATGCTAGGAGGTCGGGCAGCCGAGGTGGAAGTATTCGGTGATGCAGAAGTGACCATTGGCGCTAGTTCTGACATTCGTAGTGTTGCTGATTTAGCCCGAGAGATGGTTACCCGCTACGGTATGTCTGACCTAGGTTTATTCACACTGGAAACATCTCAAAACGAAATCTTTCTCGGTCGTGATTTGGGGACTCGCAGCGAGTACTCGGAAGAAATTGCCATCCAAATTGACCATCAGGTCAGGGAAATCGTCCATCATTGTTATCACCAAGCACGCCAGATAATTCGTGAACAACGGTTGCTCATTGATCGGTTAGTTGACCTGTTGTTAGATCAAGAGACAATTGAAGGTGAAGAGTTTCGTCAAATTGTTGCTGAATATACAACTCTGCCCTCTAAGCAATTAGTCTCCGCCTAGGTTGGGGTAACTGAATCATGTTCGGTCTTGCTCCAAGTGAAAGCACCAACTTTTCACTCACCATTCAATGTTTCGACAGTAGGAAATACTGAATTAGTTTTACTGAAAATCAATTCGTTTTTTTGATAGAAGTTGAAACAGATTTTTCCCAGAAAAACTTGTTTCTGACTTTTAATTTGAGTTGGGAAGAGTGACTCTAATTCTTTAAATCTTGGTGGTGTGGAAAGCTGAACCAGTCTTATGATGAGGTGTCAGGAGTACGACTAAATTCAATATGAAACTCTAACATCTCGCGTTTGGCAGCAGAAGCAAAGGCAGGAGGAGAGTCGCTTCTGGTAAGATTGTCCTAAAGAGGAGATAATTTCTGTTGGTAAAGAAGAATTGAAGCTGACGGGAACTGAGTTGCAGAAAAGCCACGATGCTTGTGCCAATCAATGGTAGCTTTTTGCCTCAAATGCATCACCATTGCCTCAAAAATTATAGCTATCAAGGTAGCAGTTGAAAGTAGAATCAATAAATAGGTAAACACTTGAGCATCCCGCAGATGGGAGTAAACCCCATCAAAAGCCACCGACTAATCATCCTTAAAATGAGGTTCAATTTAAGTTCAGTCGCCCTCACCAACCAGCACCGGGACTGGGGGGTGAGGTGAAGCAGGTTTGCAACGATTAAAGCCCTTGGCTAATCCCGAACTCAGGTTACCTAAAGTCTTACAGTTCGGTGAAACAGACCATTAAAGGGATTAGAAAATATTTACGATTCTAGAAGTACAGGCGTTTACATCAATCCCTGTATTGTAATGCTCCCGTAACGGTTCATTGGAAATGCCTCCTTGTAGAGCATTAGCACCATATTCCCGTCCTCCGTTGAGTCAAACAACTAATGCCCAACAAGGAGGTGATGTAATGAATGTAATACTGAGAACTAACGTTTTGATCAGGGAGATTACTTCTTATATTGACTGTTTTGCTATCTTAAGGTTCGGGAATACCATAATCTCAATGGTTTACTGACCCTTTGATTGTGTATTTTTGCCAAAAGTGAATGCTGCCAATTCATTTTTCATTGATGCAACACCCCATTGAAACCCCTGGTTGACTGACAAAAGTTGTACGCCCTCACCCCCAACCCCTCTCTCAGGGGGCGAGGGGAGCCGATCCACTCCTACGGTTCCCTCTCCCATCGGGAGAGGGCTAGGGTGAGGGCTTACGGAGTTTTGGCTGAGAAGTTTTGTCAGTCAATCAGTTGAAACCTTTTGGTTAAAAATTTAGATGTGTTCAAATAAACAAATAATTTCGATTCAATATTTGTGATGTGATATAGTAATTTCAAAATAGACCTTGAGTCTTAAGGAGGTTTTTAATATGACTGACGTTTCATTGCTCCAAATGAATGACCAACAGGATTTCATGTTACTGAGTGTTGAAGAGGAATCAGCAATTTCGGCTGGTGTTTTATTTCTTAGTAATGGGCAAAGATATAGTTATCCTGACGGCGATTATGGATTTATTGTCCAAATTCGGGGAGGTCGAGGTAATGTTTATCAACTTGACTTAAATCCTGGAAGTCCTAATTATGGTAAAGCTATTTTAACGAATACTGGAGTGACTAGTATTGCTGTAACTTAAAATTTTTAACTATAATCACCTTAGTTAAAAATAATCCGTCATACAAAACTGATGACTCACTTAAGTTCCAGAACGTTGTCTGTCAGTCCAAACAAAACAACCACTGAGGCTTCTCATTTTCAAACAAATGCATGCCTTAGCAAACAGGGGTTTGTTACTCCCTTAGATGAAGATGATTTTATCCCCCCAGTCAGTCATTGGGCTAGTATTGGGGGTATTTTTTTATTGTGTACAACAGGTATTATGGTTGCCTTGTCAGCAATCACGCCTTCCCCTGTTACAGTGCAAGCCATTGCTTCAGTACGCCCAAGCGGAGAAACAAAAATTGTACAAGCACTCATGGAAGGTACCATCAAAACACTGGAGGTACAGGAAACTCAAAGAGTTGAGTTAGGACAAGTTATTGCTCGAATTGATAATACTCCACTCCAAACTGGTATCGCTCAATTGAAAAAAGCCATTGAGTATGGAGAGTTTCAAATTCAATCCTTAGAAAAACAGCGGTTCGATTTAAATTTACAGATTATTGCTGAACAGAATTTAATGAGACAGACAATTCGTTCAGCTCAATCAGAATTCAAGCGAGTGCAAGGAGAATATTCTGATAAACAAGCAATAGCTGTTAGAGAAGTTCAAGAGGCACAAGCCAACTTAGATGCAGCAAAAATTGAATTTGATGCCTATGAAAATGCTAGGATAGAAGGTGCTATTGCTAACATCCAAGTAGAAATTAAACGCCAAGCTTATCTTGCAGCAATAGCCAGATTAAAACGCGCTCAACAAATGCTCAGTCCAACTAAAGCCGCAATGGATGTTGCTCAGGGAGAGGTTGAACAATCAAGATCTAAAGGAGAATCTAGTCTTGCAACACTACAACGAACGATAGAATCCTTACTACAACAAAAGGCTCAACTGCAAGTCCAAGTAAGTGAATCTCAGAAAGATTTACAAAAGATGAATAATGACTTACTAAATACATTAGTTCGTGCTCCAGTAAGTGGTACTATTTTGGAACTTCGAGTTCGTAATGAGGGACAATTTGTTCGTCTTGGAGATATTATCGCCCAGATTTCACCTGAAAAAAAACCATTAGTTGTTAAAGCAAGGGTAACTCCCCAAGATGTTGGCAAAGTCAGAATAGGACATGAGGTAGTTATGCGAGTTTCAGCCTATGCTTATACAGATTATGGAATTCTTAAGGGAAAAGTGATGTCCATATCTGCTGATGCCATTACTCTTAAAGCATCTAACCAAGGGATCTATCAAACTCAAGATGGATCAACAGAGACTTCTTATTTTGAGGTTGTGATTGAACCTGAAAAAACTTTTCTGCTCAAAAGTGAAAATAAATATGAAATCCAACCTGGAATGGAAGTAAAGGTTGACATTATTTCGGATGAAGAATCTATGTTTATTTTTATCTTAAGAAAAGCAAGATTATTTATAGGTACTTAACAGATTAGCCCTAATAACTAGTGACATAAATACATAAACTTGAGGGACTGACAATTATTCACTAGTTATTGATTAAAAAAAATCAAATGCTCACCTTGAATACTTTTCAATTGTGCCGGAGTGCCATTTAGTTTTACAGCTCCTTGTTCAAGATAAATAATCCAATCAGCTCGCTCAATTACTTTAGGTCTATGGCTAATTATAAGTGTTGTCTTCCCCCTACGAAAACTTAACAGATGATTTAGCATTTGAGCTTCACTAGCCGGGTCAAGGTTAGCTGTGGACTCATCTAAAATTAAGATAGGTGGATTGGAAACAATTGCCCTTGCCACTGCTAATCTTTGCCTCTGTCCAGTTGATAAATTAGTCCCGAATTCACTTAAGATAGTTTGGTATTTTCCTGGTAGTTTACTGATGAATTCATCTGCGCCGGTTACTTGACAAGCACTAGCAATTCTATCAAAAGAAACATTGGGAGACCCTAACTGAAAATTTTCAAGAATTGAACGACTCCAAAAAAAAGGTTCCTGAGGAACTAGAACGACTTGCTGACGTAAGCAATCAAGTTCTAAGTCTTCTAGGTTAAAGTTTCCAATTCGGATATTACCTGTTTGATAAGGATAAAGCCCTGTAATGAGTTTTACCAGTGAGCTTTTGCCACAACCAGACTTCCCTATTATGACAGTTGTTTTAGTACCAGGTATTTTTAAAGTTAGGCGATCAACTAAATTATCCCGACCTGTGTGAAAAAAGCTCAAATTAACTAATTCTATGTCCGCAGATGATGGGATTTCAACAAAAGCTTTGACCTGTGTTTCATCTCCTTCTTGCTGGGTATCGATAACTTCCGATAATCGCTCAGTAGCGATGTTAGCATGAGTAAACTCTTCAATGAAGTGAATCATAGCATTGATAAAACCAAGAAACCTATTACTCATACTGTTAAAAGCAAGCAGTTGACCAATACTAAGTTCCCCCCCAATGACCAGATTACTGCCTAACCAAAGTAAAACGATATTGCCTATACTTAAAACTAAATCTGAAGAAGTACTGTTAATAATTCCAATATGGGCACTACCATAAACCAATCGAGCAAGTCGGCTAAACCGTCCTTGTAACTCTTCCCAAAATTGTTGATGCACAACTGTAGTCTTTAGTGTTAATGCCCCTTTAAAAATTTCAACTAATAGACCTTGGTTTTCGGCATCTAACACTATAGCACTACGAATTCTTTGCTGTAAAGCAGGCAAGAAAATAATAGTTGTAATTGTGCAAAGCAATGCAAGTAAAATTACCGTTAACACGAGTTTGCTACTATAAAATAACATCAGTGCTAATGAAATTAATGCAATAAAAAACTGACTTGGCAATGATATAATAGCATTAGAAATAAGTTGGTTAATTTGCTGAATATCTTGTAAACGACTGGTAACTTCTCCACTTCGACGGGCTTCATAATAACTTAATGGCAATTTAAGAAGTTTACGTCCAAATTCCATTACTAACCCCAATTGTAAACGTTGGGCAAATTGAGTGATTAAGTGTGCCTGTACCACATTTAGAGCACTGCTCAATAAAGTCATAATAATGATAGCGATCGCAATTCCTCTAAGTAAGTTTGAGTCACCACGAACTAAGACATCATCAGTTAAAATTTGAATTAACAGGGGTGAACTTAAAGATATCAAGCCAAGTACAATATTGATTAAAAAGGATTCAAGAAGAATCCACTTATATGGAGAAATACGTTTAATAAATCGTGTAATTCCATGGACTTGGTCTCCAGATTGCTGAAAAAACCTGACTGGATCAGGTTCCAGCATCAACATGATGAAGTTTGTCCAATTAATTACTAGCTCTTTTTCATCGATATAACGTATTCCAACTGCTGGATCAGCGATAATGAACCTATTATTTTTTTTTCCATACAGTACAACATAATGATTGCCTTGCCAATGAATAATAACCGGGAAGGTTATTAAGTTCATCTTTTGCAAAATTGCAGTTGAAGCTTGGACGGAACGAGCATTAAAACCAAGAAACTCCGCCCCTCTTCTCAGTCCTAATAAAGTTGTACCCTGTTGCCCAGTTCCCACAATTACCCTTATTCGGTTAAGGGTAAACATTTTTTTATAATATTTTGCTACGGTCGCAAGACAAGCTGCTCCACAATCTTCTTCGCTATGTTGCTTTACAATTTGTAATCTCATTAGAATTTGGTGATTAAATTTATTTTCTTCAAAAGAGCGTTGCGTATTTACGGGATGATTTAAGATTCTCTCCTAATTTGAAACATTTCTCTTATAGGACGTTTGCGAAGCGAGATTACATTGTTAATCACACCCTGAAAGTCACACCCAACTTATGGCAGAAAGACTTTTTTTTCTTAGGTAATAAATTAGTAGCTTAATTGAAACGCATCGCATCTCTTTTGACTTAGAATAACAAAATGTCTTACGATGTAGTCTGGCTAAATAGTGACGCAAACGACTGTTTTCTCCCTCAACTCTAGTCATTGATGTTTTACTAATAATTTGGTCTCCATCGGGAATAAATTTTGGGTACACTTTATAGCCATCCGTAATCCAAAAATAGGACTTCGCTCTATCTTTTTCCATCATTTGGCAAATGTTTTGGCACTTTGATCTCTCACTGTATATTGAATCATTCCCGAAGGTGTTTTATCTACAACTGTCTAAACCCACACTTGTTTTTTTACCAATCAATATTTCTAACTCATCCAGTTGACAAACTTCAGATGCCTGGTAAGTATTAGTACTATCTGATAACTGATGACCTAGCTTTTTGACCCATCGAATGACTGTATTGTGATGTACGTTAGTTATTCATTCAATTCCCCTAATTTACATCCATAATTAAACATGCTTCCTTCCCATCTTGGGAATAACCTCTAGGAGAATAAGATTCAATCAATTGATGACTACAATTCTTACATGGATAATTTTGTTATCCCCTTCTCTGTCCGTTTTTTCTGATATGATTGGAGTCACAATTTGAACAGTTCATCTTGATTCGCTCCTCGCGGCGATCGCCTGCTAAAAATTCTTCCCCTTATGATACATCATCCCGTGCAGGTGCAAAGCCTTTAAAAGGAAACCCTCTAAAATTTATTGTGCTTTATAATTAGATTCTGGAAACAATTAGCCCCAATTGAAAGTAGAGTCAATGATCTTTTGGTTTGAGCCATTGACGAAATTGTTCTTGTATCTGAAGATAGAAATGGGATATTGATATAAGACTGAGATCGTTTGTTGGTAATCTTAATTAACTTATCTCTTACCTCTTTTGTCTGTTGTCTCATTTCGAGAACTTACATCTGACAACCCTTGCTAAATTTTTCTGCACCACTAAGTTCTTTAAGGTTTTCCTGCAATTGGTTGACGGTGGACTATCTTTGAAGGAGATTGTGGTGGATTCCTGGGTACTGCCAACTCTATCTGAACTATTAACCCACGGGGAGTTGGTGATGGGGCAGCCTTTCCCTAACTCCCCGTGGGTTTCTCCTCATTCTGGCAACACTAAACCAAACCCCCGTTCCTCGGATCACCAAGCGGTTCATCAATGGCACGGGGCAGTTGCTGCCATGAATGGTTTACTCCAAAACTTAGAGAACACTAATCCGTCACCATATCTCCAAGGAATGGTTATATCTGGTTCTTTACCAGTCTTAACCCATTCTGAAACCTCTATCCACTACTCCAGTTGGTTATTCAATCCTGCCCCTACTGATACTAATTATGGGTTAACTCCACAACTATTGCCTGGGGCTAGTTGTAATATAGTAACTGTGGACAACCCTGTCCTCTCCCTATTGCCCATGGATCCCTTAACGAAGGAGCAGTTTTGCTTACTGTTAACCCCTCAATTTAGTTTAGTCTTGGTTTTGGGATGGGAACATACCGAGAGGTTGCAATTTCAATTTTCATTCGCTCCTGAGGTGGTGGAGGCTGCTTGGAAGGCACTGCGATCGCGGGTGGTTTTGACTGCTCCCCACTACCTGAGTAAATGGGACAAACTATGGGATCAATTCCCTCCTATGTCTCCGGATTATCAATGGGTGATGCAATTCAGTCGTCTACTTCTAGGGTATTTATCTAATCCCCCATCCCTAGTTAAGGACAATAGAACCTTAAACTCCATTCATCAAACCCCGGAGGTGATCCATCCATTCTCCCCCACAGACCAAGTCACCAACATTGGGGATAGTCAGCCCTTCGCCGTATCAATGGACGGAAACCACAACCTTGCAGCCTCTTTATCCCATATCCCTAAGGATGATCAACCAGTGGATGTGGAATTACTGCAAGCCATAGCCCACGAAGTTCGCACCCCTCTCGCTACAATCCGTACCTTGACCCGATTATTATTAAAACGTAGAACCCTGCCCTCTGATCTGTTACCGCACTTAGAAGCGATTGATCGGGAATGTACAGAACAAATTAATCGATTTAGTTTGATTTTCAGAGCAGCAGAACTAGAAACTTCTGAATTAAAACAACCAGTAGTGCCCCTTATGCCCATGTCCGTTGCCCAAGTATTTCAACAATGCATTCCCCATTGGCAGCAACAGTGTGGTCAACGGCGACATACACTAGAAGTTATCTTACCTCCTAAAATGCCAAAGGTCGTCAGTGACCCCACCATGCTCGATCAAGTACTCACCAGCTTGATCGAGCGGTTTACGCGGAACTTTCCCAGTGGCAGCCACATTCAAGTTAAGGTGGTTTATGCAGGCAATCAATTAAAACTTCAACTTCAAGCGAATCCGGTTCAGCAATTGAACTATAGTGAATCTGACCACCCCCAGGATGGAGGAATTGCACCCAAAGAAAAAACTTTTAGACCAAGCCTTAAATCCTTGGGACAGCTACTAATGTTTCAACCTGAAACTGGCAGTCTCAGTTTGAAGTTATCAGTCACTAAAAACCTATTTCAAGCCCTTGGAGCTAAATTAATTGTGCGTCAACGCCCCAATGAAAGTGAAATTCTGACCATATTCCTTCCCTTGGAGTGAAGATTATGGCAAGACCTTATCCAAGACCAGGCAAACTGAGACCCGCAGTCAGTGCTTCCATCTTTTGTTTCATCGTTGCCGTTGAATGTTCATAGGCTTCTTTCATTGCGATCGTTAAAAGATCCGACAACACCTCAGCCCCTTCGGCTAAAGCGGTAGGAGAAATTTCTACCCGAATAGGAGCTTGGTTGCCACTAATTGTGACCTTAACCAATCCCCCGCCCGCTTGACCCACAATTTCTAAACGATCCAGTTCTTCCTGAAGTTGTTTGGCTCCTTCTTGAACCTGTTGAGCCTTTTTAAAAGCTTCGGTAAGTTCTTTCATTTTGCCTAAACCGAAACCAAATCCTTGACCTTTATTCATGACTCTGTGTTAATTCCATATAAAATCCGCTAACTTATTATGCCTATTTTGAGGGAAAGTTTGTATAGTTTTCTTGGGAATTTTCCCTTGACATACTCACCGGGCTGAAGCCACGGTAATTCTCGACACTTCACTCACTGACGCCACCGGGTAGTCCTACTCTGTCTCTGCGTCCGTTTAGAGTCTCCCAATACTCTATGGGGACTTGATTCTATATTTTTTGCTACATTTTCCCCCAAAAGGGAGAAGGGGTTAGGGGATGAGGGCAAACCTGCAAAATTGGGATACTCTCCCATAGATTGCCCTTAGGGGGAGTATTCGCAAAATATTACCGTTGCAGCTCTTTAAAAGTATCTAAAAAACCTAGCAGTTGATTCCGAATAACCTCAACCCCCCCCTGAACATTGGATTCAATATTCAGGGGTAATACAGGGTCATGAAGGGAAAGCCTGAGCAAAAACCAACCCTGTTCCTGTTGACCAGAGCAAATGACCCGAATACCCTCAAAATTCTGGGGAGCGATCGCCCAATGGGGTTGGCTTTCCACAAATGGTTTCAGTGCTGCCAGGACAGAATGTCCATAGGTTTGAAAATCTTCTGTGTTGATTTGAAGCCGGATCTCTTCACTTTCCTGGGGATGTTGCAACGTAGCAATACAGGAGGTTAAGAACTGACCCGATTGCCGACATCGAGCTAATTCGATCAAGAGTTTACTCACCAGATATGCTCCATCATCCAAGAAATAGTTTTCCCGCATTGCCCCATGACCTGAGGTTTCAATTGCCAACCAAGACTCCTCCCCTACCTCATTGAGACGAATCGCCTCGTTAATGACGTTTTTGTATCCTCGCTTAAACCGATGATGCCTGCCCCCTAATTCCTGTTCAATAAAGGTAGTCAACCCATCTGATGTAATGGAATCGGTTACTACGGTTGAACCAGGATGTTCCTTCAAAACAATGGCAGCAATAAGCGCAATTAAACGGTTACGATTTAACTCCTGACCTTGATGATCCACTGCCGCCGCTCGGTCTACATCCGTATCAAAAATAATACCAAAGTCTGCCTGATGGGTGAGTACTGCTTGACAAATTGATTCCATCGCTTCCCTGTCTTCAGGATTGGGGACATGGTTAGGGAACAACCCGTCAGGCTCTAAAAATTGACTCCCGGTCACATCCGCCCCCAAGGGTTCCAATACCTTTGTTGCGTAAAAACCACCAGCCCCATTGCCCCCATCTACAATAATTTTGAGTCCCGTTAAGGGATAGAGGGGGTGGATGGGGTGTTGCACCTGGGTGCGAATGAAGTGTACTAATTGATCGGCATAAACGGAGATAAAATCCATTGATTCAATGGTGCCTGGTTTGGGGGATAAAGGGATGGCACCCTGTGCCGCTAGGTTTAAAATCGCCGTAATGTTTTCTTTTTCCAAGCCCCCTTGGGTGGTAAAAAACTTAAGCCCATTACGATTAAAAGGCAGATGACTTGCGGTTATCATCACACCAGCATCACAGTTAAATCCAGGGGTAACCGTACTCATAAACATTGCCGGAGTCGATGCCATGTCTACGTCATAGACCTTCACACCCAGGGATACCAAACCTTCCATAAAGGCTTGCATTAACCGGGGACCCGATATGCGACTATCTCGACCAACACTCACCCGTAACCCTTCCCCCTGTTTCCCTGTTTCCGTAGCTAACCAATGCCCAAACGCCTGCCCTAAGCGGTAGACAACTTCTGGTGATAAATTTATTGGTTCGCCTGTTACCCCCTCTAGGGCAACACCACGGATATCTGACCCATTTTGTAATTTCTTCCAATTTAGCTCGTGTGTCATGGTACTTGGTTTAGAGTGAAGGTTGATTAGGAGTTACACTGGGATTGATGCCAGCACAATGGAAAGGGGACATTCCAACGCCTTGGGCTTGGGTGCATCCCAACTTGCAGCCCTTACCCTATCCCTTTCCTGACTCCCAACAGAGAGGCGGTGACCCGCCATCCCTTCCCGTTTTGGACGAGGAAGAAGGTGGGGATGTGGGGGATGTTACATCCCAGGAATGGGAGGTTATTTAGATCGTCATTTTACAATAAAGCCCTTCTTTCCCTAACCCATCTATTTTCAGCAATGACTTAAGCTTTAGGAAATTTTGGTACAACTGTGAAAATTACAGTGATTGGATGTGGGGTGGTAGGGGCATGTATCGCTTATGAACTCTCCACCCTGAAAAATGTAGAGATTACTGTCATTGAAGGGCGATCCCAGCCAGGCATGGGATGTAGTAGTGCCGCTCTGGGGGTTTGTATGGGAGTGATCAGCCATAAAATACAGGGACGTAGTTGGCAACTACGGGCAGAAAGCCTCAGACGATATGACACCCTATTGGAGGAGTTTCGGGAATTTTCTCCCCCATTAGCCAATGTGGGTTTGAATCGATGTGGCATCGTCCAACTGTGTGAGGTGGATGGAAATTGGGAACGTTGGCAGGTTTTACAAGAAAAACGTCAACATCAAGGCTATCAACTAGACCTATGGTCTTTGACTGAGGTTCATAGCAAATTTCCTGACCTGAATTATGGTTCTTTTCAAGGTGCTGTCTACTCTCCCCGCGATCGCCAGATAAACCCCCTAAGGCTGATTCAAAGCTTAGTTACCATATCCCAGCATCGGGGGGTTCATTTTCGATTTAATACCTCCCTTGCCACCTTCAATGGCGATGAGAAGCAACCCATCCGTACAATTCAACTCCAGGGGCTCCATGGAAAAGAATCATTGGACACGGACTACCTAATCCTGACGGCAGGAATTGGCAACAATGCCATTACCCCCTGTCCTACCCTACCTGCCCATGGACTTTCCACAACAAATCATCATCAAGTCCATCCCCAGTTTGAACCCGTATTAGGTCAAGCCTGGCAGGTACTCCTACCGGCAAAGTTGTGGTCAGGTTCTATGGATAACCAAGGTTTCCATCCCGTCCTGACAGGACAGGGGCTCCATTTTATCCCCATTGCAACCCCTAGCCCCACCTATTGGGTAGGAGCCACTGTGGAGTTTCCATCGGGCTGGGATCCATTGGATCCCACACCATCCCAAGCCGTTGCAAAGGAATTGTGGCAGCAGGCGGTGGAACTTTGTCCACCCCTTACCCAAGCCACAATTGAACGTCATTGGTGGGGTATACGTCCCCGACCAATCAACCAGTCTGCTCCCGTTTTACAGTGGTCTAATACCATTGAAAATATGTTATGGGCTACGGGTCATTATCGTAATGGTGTTTTCCTGGCACCAGGGACTGCTCTTTGGGTCAAGGAACAACTTTTGCAAAGACTGTAAATAACCTGAACTCACGATGAATGAAAGGCATCAATAGTTAGAAACCTGCTTCTGGTTTTGACGCTGAACCTCACCCTAAATCCTTCTCCCTAAGGCAAAGGACTTTAAAATTCTAATTCCCCCTATCCCCTAGGGAGACGCAAGTCATCGGGGCT
>CAIUCS010000165.1 GCA_903897715.1 uncultured Synechococcales cyanobacterium | reverse complement strand
TAGTCTGTACTCCTGCCCTTGCCTCAATCCAATAGCAACTTTTACCTTCGATGAATGGTTCATTCTGTTGACTGGGGGGAAGGTTCTCGCCTACATGAGTGTAACCCTCATCTCCCTCCACTGTTATATCTGCTCCTGTTTTTGCTCCCATCCCATGATACTTGCATGGGATTTTTCTAGCACTCTGCCACTAGCTCTGATTCCCATTCCCTCACTCCTCATCTTCTGTGCAAGGGAAGGGGTTCTCAGCCTTGACATTGGGGTTCCTGTTCGTTGAATCGTTTACCCCATCCTTTGCCTAAATAATTCTGGATAGCTTTGCCGTCTTGGTGGTAATCCTTGCCATTCTTGACTATCTTTTGGCTGTGGACATTCTATGCCTTCCTCCTTGACTCTCCCTCCTTACTTTATATATCACGCCTTAACTGTCCAGTGCCCGTTCGCTACAAGCCCAGAGTGTGTTTCAATGCTTCATCAATTTCTGCTGTCGGCAATGAGCCAATCACACGATGAACCGCTGACATTAAAATCGTTGCCAGGTTATCAAGTCATCACAACTGAGTCTGTGAACAAGCCTGACTGCTTCCTCTCAAGGGAATTTAGCAAGATAGTGACACGACTGGGATACCCTGCCCGAAACATCTGGATGGTAATCATCGCAACAATAATTTGGGGCAGTCCTGTCTGTAAGTCATCTGCTTGCACGATCAATGCACGTCGTGTCTTCCCAGAACTCAGATTGGAATTGGGAAAGAGAAGCAGAGCAACATCACCTCGATTAACAGTTGACTTTGGCTGAGTCATAGTTGTCATAAACACTCATTTCAGGGCTATTCCAATCGTCTGAAAAGTTAGCTAGACTGGTGCTTCGATCTCACGAAGGCAATAATCACACAAGTTCCTTCAGGTACGTTATTGGGGTTTTCCGTAAGCTCTATACGACCATTGCGGTAAATTCCTTCAACACTTACTAGCAAGTTCCCTCTTCAAAACTTAGGCTTAACAAGATTATATCCTCGCCAATTCAAATTTGAATTGGCGAAGTAACACTATGTACCTGCCATGCTGTAATGATTAAGATAATTGCTGTCAATAACCAAGTCGCGAGGAATCTTTGCATGGTATTTACTGGATGGTGCTTCGTTGTAATTTTAGTCTTTTTATTTCTTTCAGATTCTTGGGGATACCGCGTTAGCCCATTGAATCAACACCGTCATAGCTTGGTCAGTCCAATTTGGTTGATATCCATCATATTGATGGGCTTGACAATACTCAGTTCCTATCCTCACCATGCTCTTGCTGCTGCTAATCAAGTCATCTATCCACAACGGTTGAGTAATTCCCAACTGCAGGATCGTGACTTTAGTAATCAAGACCTACGTGCTTCAGAATTTGCTAACTCTAAGCTTTTACGCACTGATTTTCATGGATCAAATCTTCGGGGGGCTGTATTCAGTCGGTCTGTCTTGGTTGAAACAAATTTGAGTGATGCAAACCTCACTGATGCAATGTTCGATCAAGTAGGGTTCCAAACGGTGGATTTAACCAATGCCATTCTAAGCAATACCATCCTTTTTCGGTCGCAATTTAATAATGTCAATATTTCTGGCGCCGATTTTAGTGATGCCCTGTTAGATGGTGCCCAAGCCCGTGATCTATGTAAGGTTGCGACTGGCATTAACCCTAAGACTGGTATTTCCACCCGCGATTCCTTAGGTTGCTCCTAAATTTTCATGGATGGTCAATTGATGGAAACAAATTTTTCAGTATTCAATGTTTTTGATTTTATTAAGAAAGATAGATGTTTTCGTTAAGGGTTCAAGAACTTCCTATTATGAAATTAGAACGGTAAATTCAAAATTATGCTTTTACTGGCTCAATTCTGGGGCAATCAGTAATCGGAGGTTTTATGAATATTTCTAAGTTAGTTGATGATTTAGTTCGTTACTTAACAGAAGCAGCAGGTAGGACTTTTACTACTACTGAAGAGGTTCCCTCCATTGGTATACAGCCTTTTGAAGGTGAAGTATACTCCCGTTGGGAAAATCTGTAACCGCCAAGCCCAACCTTGGGTTTTATTCTTATTGGACTGATTCTGGAAATCCCTCAATTATGACTGAAGGAGGGAATACTTCCTCTAAAGGATTTCTTGAAGTCTGTTCAAAAGTGGGGTTATATTCTAGAGTGTTTCCCACTATAGTTTATACCCTCCCGGATAAAACCCAAGAAAAACAAATTTGTTGATGTTTTCAGCGTAACACAACAATCTCTTTTACCTGAAAATAATGGGTTTAAAGCTTCACATATTAGGTCATAAGAAGTTTACTAAGACCACCCGTGGCATCGGTCATAGATTGAGTAATAGACTGGCTAAGCCTACATCAACATGTGTCCCTAGCATCCTCTAGGCTTTAGCTAGAGAGATATGTCATACCCTTACTCCCATTCAATCGTACCAGGAGGTTTTGAAGTGATGTCATACACCACACGATTAACCCCCTGTACCTCGTTGACAATTCGATTGGAAATTACTTCCAATAATTCATAGGGGACTCGGGACCAGTCTGCCGTCATTCCATCCTCGCTCGTTACAAAACGAAGTACAATAGGATAGGCATAGGTTCGTTGATCCCCCATTACTCCAACACTACGAATGGGAAGGAGAACCGCAAAAGCTTGCCAGAGCTGATGATAAATATGGTTGCGGTTCACTTCTTGACGGACAATGAAATCAGCATCTCGTAAAATAGCTAGGCGATCCACGGTGACTTCCCCTAAAATCCGGATTGCTAAGCCAGGACCTGGAAAGGGGTGTCTCTGGATAATTTCTTCGGGTAAACCCAGAGATCGACCTAATTTCCGAACTTCATCCTTAAATAACTTTCGTAATGGTTCTACCAATTTAAAGCGGAGATCCTTCGGTAAACCACCTACATTATGGTGGCTTTTAATCTTTACAGCTACCCGTTCTCCATTCACTGGATCACTATTTATAGTAGCTGATTCAATGACATCTGGATAAAGGGTTCCTTGGGCAAGATAGTCGAATGGTCCCAACCGTTTAGACTCTTCCTCAAAAACATGGATAAACTCATGACCAATGCGTTTACGTTTTTCTTCTGGATCAACAACTCCTTGGAGTAAATTTAAGAAGCGATCGCAAGCGTTCACATATTCCACCGGGATATGGAACTGTTCTTGGAATAATTTAACCAACCGTTCGGGTTCATACTTTCGCATAAATCCTTGATCAATAAACATACATGTAAGTTGTGAACCAATGGCTTTGTGTAATAGAAATGCCAACGTGGATGAATCAACTCCTCCAGAAAGAGCTAACAGGACTCGTTTTTCGCCGACTTGGTCTCGGATTTCCTGGATGGACTCTTCAATAAACGTATTGATTGTCCAGGTTGGTTCACAATCACAAATGTGATAAACAAAATTACGAATGAGAGCTAAGCCGCCAATGGAATGGACAACCTCAGGATGAAACTGAACGCCATACCGTTTATTACCATGATGGGCTATGGCGGCACAGTTAGTATTATCAGTATGAGCCAGCACCTCAAATCCATCTGGCAGTTCAGTTACCGAATCCCCATGACTCATCCACATGGTTGAACCATCTTCAACATTAGTCAGCAAATCAGATGGATCATCAATACGGAGGGAAGCTTTGCCATATTCTGCCCGAGTTGCTCTCCCAACCCCGCCCCCCAATTGTTTCACCATCAACTGCATTCCATAGCATACTCCCAAAATTGGAACATCTAATTCCCAAATGCCAGGGTCACATTGGGGAGCACCGGGTTCATAGACAGAACTGGGACCTCCAGATAGAATAATGCCATCCGGTTGAAGTAATTGTAACTCTGATGCGGTGGTTCGATAGGATACTACTTCTGAATAAACCTGGGTTTCTCGGATGCGACGAGCGATTAATTCTGAATACTGGGAACCAAAGTCTAAAATTAGAATTATTTGGCGCCTGGATCGATTCAAGGACTGAATCGAATGAATGGTTGAGGTTTGAAGATTCACGGCAGGAATGGGATAAAGGAAAATAAAAAATTGATCTCAGATCATCCAAAGCTATGAATAAAAATCAAAGTTATTCACATCTAAGTTATGTCCTTTGGCAAACCTTCATGGGATTGTTGGTTAGTTCTGACTTAAATCCACTTGGTTGACAATGAACCGTCATATCTGCTCCAAGTTTATTGCCTTGCGGGGAAAGCGATACGCCTTTAAAAGTCTGGGATGAGATCCATTGAGGATCCAACCCATTTACTCTATGGAACCTTCATTGTTATGACTCGGTTTCCCGTAACGGGTAAAATCATCTGGGCGTAAATTAGCAATAAACTCGCGAAAAGCTTTCTGTTCCGCTTCATCTTCGTCTTGATTGACGGGAATTGAGGCATCAGCAATCACTTCCTCCATGACCCAAATAGGAGCATTCGTTCGTAAAGCAATGGCGATCGCATCACTGGGGCGAGCATCCAAATCTTTTTTCAATTCCCCCTGTCGAAACGAAAGAATGGCATAAAAGGTGTTATCTTGCAAGGAATGAATAATAACTCTTTCTAGGATTACATCCCATTCATCCATAAAACTAATAAATAAGTCATGGGTGAGCGGTCGAGGCGGCGGTTGGTTTTCTAAAGCACCAATAATTGCTCTAGCCTGATCCTGACCAATAAAGATTGGTAACTCCCGACGACCAGTGGGATCTCTAAGAATGACGATGGGACTGCGAGTCACTGCTTCCAAGGCAATTCCGGCAACTCTCATTTCAATCATTAGCCTAACCTCTAAGATCCTCGTGAGAACGCAAATAACTGACTTTCCCAGAACATTCGGTTGAATAATAACCTTGCCTGAATCATACAAGGAGTAAAGTTGACTGATAATCCCATGGGGTTTAGGGAAATGGACACTCTCCAATGTTGAAGAGCAGGGATATAACCTACTCCTATTGGTCTAGGTGGGGTGTTCAATTGGTATCTGGTCATTAGAATTTATCCCCTGGTTTCAGGAAAGCTAAATATTTTCCATGAACCCCATCACCCCACTCGTTCCAAGAAGGACAGTAGGTAAAATCGCCATGAATAGTGACTTCTTGATGGGAATTCTTTAAGCAACCCTGTTCTGATTAAATTAATGATACCACTTGATAACCCATGAGAGGGAAAGGGTAATACCCCATCACCAATAATTTTCCCTTTGAGTAGGAATGGAAAGATCGCCATCAAACCATCTAAATTTTATGAAGCAATGATTGTATTAGGAATCACGATTCCATCTTTAACATATCTTCATCTTTGACAGACTGTCATTTGACCTTATCCAGGATTTAGTTGAAAAATTAAACTAAATCATTAGTAGGTGAATTATGCTTACAGAATTGAGAACTAAAGTTGGCAAATGGATCATTGCAGGGGTGGTGCTGATCATCTCAATGGGAGTCTTTACCCCCATTGCCTATGCGGATCCTAGTCTGGGTAGTAAAGTATTTAATGCTAACTGTGCAGCCTGTCACATAGGTGGTGGTAACGTTGTTCAAGCTCAGAAAACCCTTAAACTAGAAGCATTGCAAAAATATGGTATGGACTCCATTGATGCAATTGTTGCCCAAGTAACAGGCGGGAAAAATGCCATGCCGGCGTTTAAGGGTAAATTGAAAGCAGACCAAATTACTGATGTGGCTGAATATGTACTGGCACAGGCAAATAATGGATGGAAGAAAGGGTAGCACCCTCTGTTGTAGGCACAAAAAGGATTGATTTATCAGAAGAATGGTTCTAAAACCCCGTCCTTCTAGGACGGCTTTTCTTACTCCTTCATGTACTGCTTCAGAACTTTAATCG
>CAIUCS010000164.1 GCA_903897715.1 uncultured Synechococcales cyanobacterium | reverse complement strand
GACAGATTGAGAGATGTACCGATGTTAGTCATAACTCGGTCATCAACTGGGTTAAGGAGGCAGCAACCCAATTACCAGAATTTCCCCCCATTGACACTATTCCTGAAGTTGGTGAATTAGATGAACTCCAGACTTTTGTTGCTGGTTGACTGACAAAAGTTGTACGCCCTCACCCCCAACCCCTCTCCCAGGGGGCGAGGGGAGCCGATCCACCCCTCCGGTTCCCTCTCCCATCGGGAGAAGTCTAGGGTGAGGGCTTTCTGGGTTTTGGCTGAGAAGTTTTGTCAGTTAATTAGGGTAGCCCGTCCCGATGATTTTGTCATCAGTGAACAACTGATTAGTCTGATGTTGGCTCAGGTCGCTGAGCAAAAAAGCCTCAATGCAGTGTTGACAGATGTATTCAGCCCCGAGGGCTCCGAGATTTACCTCAAGCCTGCCCATGACTACATCATCCTGAATCACCCTGTGAATTTCTACGCGGTAGTTGAAGCAGCCCGTCAGCGGGGAGAATCGGCGATTGGTTATCGGCGAAAGTCCGATGCGAATACTGTTGCTCGAACCTACGAAACCGTCCTCAACCCGACTAAGGATGACCCGATCCAGTTCCAACCCAGGATAGGATCATTCTTCTGTCCGAGTCGTAGCAACAGCTAATGATGGGCAACGATGGCTTTGATTTAATTATTTTCAAATCGATGAACCAAAACAGACTGGTAAAATCGTTGTAATTGATGGGTAGCAGCTTCCCAACTCCACCGTTCCGCCTCCTGACGGGCTTTTTGACGTAGGAATTCTCGCTCAGCCCGATGACTCAACAACCGTTCAGTAGCCGCCACTGCCCCCAGTTCATCGGAGGGGTCAAACAGATAACCATTGACCCCATCTGTGACAATATCGGGAATTCCTCCGGAACGGGCAGCCACTACCGGACAACCAGCCGCCATTGCTTCTAAAAGAACTAACCCCAAGGTTTCACTGCGGGATGGGAAAATAAACGCATCAGCGGAAGCAAATGCAGTTGCCAATTCTTTGCCTGTCAAATAACCCACAAAATGGGTACGACTTTCTGCAAAGAATTTTTCTAATTCCGAACGATATGGTCCATCCCCAACTAACGCAAGACGGGCATTCGGAATATGATCCAGCACCAGCTTAATTCGAGTAATCTCCTTCTCTGCCCCCAGCCGACCCACATAAAGCAAAAGAGGGTCTGAAACATTGCCCTGACTTAGGTGATGGCGCATATGATGGCATGACAAATTAGGATGAAATAATTCCGTATCCACTCCCCTTTGCCATAAATCCAAACGTTTTACCCCATGCATTGACAGTTCATCCACCATGGCGGTGGAGGTACATAAATTTAAATCTGCCTGATTATGACCTGCCTTAATTAATTCCCACAACAACCCTTCCAATAAACCTAGTCCATAATGCTCCAGATATTTAGGGAGGTGGGTATGATAAGACGCAACGAGGGGAAGGTTTAAACTTTTACTAAAATATAACCCACCCAATCCTAATACGGCTGGATTCACCACATGGATTAAATCAGGCTGAAATTCATTTAAAGCTGTACGGATGGAAGGGCGGGGTAAAGCCAGTTTCAATTCTGGATAAAGGGGCAGGGGGAACCCAGGAATGCCGCAAATCTGGGCACCACAATATTCTGACAATCCACCGTCTGGTGAAAAGATTAAGACCTGTTCGCCAAATCGCTGTAAATATTCAACGGTGTACTTCAGTCGAGTGACAATTCCATCCACCTTGGGTAAAAATGTTTCAGTAAATATAGCAATCCGCATAGGTTATCAACCATAATACATACGGCAGGTATGACCGCAATTAGCACCCATCTCCAAAAGTATAATGCTTATTTCAAAACTTAGTACCCTAAGGGTATGGTAACTCCATGTCCCCATTTTGCTCCTTCCCCTCGGTAGACTCTTATTGGCTACTAAACGCCACTATTCCAGATTGTTTACTGGATGATTCCATCGTCCCCTCTATAATGGATGGCAAGGGTTCCATCACCTCCCATACTGATGGGTTCAGTAGGCTTAACTTACAGATTAGTGGGGGCAACGTTCGTACTATTCTCCCGGTGGAGGATCCGTCATCCTTATCCACAACCCTACCCACGGTTGACTTGCGGGGTGGACAGGTATGGCCTTGTTTTATAGACATGCACACCCATTTGGACAAAGGACATAGCTGGGAACGAAGCCCCAACCCGAATGGTAGTTTCCAGGGAGCCATGGCAGCGGTGCGCCGGGATGCTGTTAATTGCCATGAAGAAGATTTATATCGGCGGATGGAATTTGGGTTGCTGTGTAGCTATGCCCATGGGACTAGTTGTCTGCGAACCCATCTTGACACACCCATTGACCAAATGGAGCTTCGATTTGATGTGTTCACCAGTTTGCAAAAACAATGGCAGGGGCGGTTGACTTTGCAATCCGTCTGCCTGGTAGGGCTGGATGAATTTTTAACCCCTTTTGGAGAGAAGTTAAGTGACCGGGTGTCAGCAATTGGAGGGGTATTAGGGGGGGTAGCCTGGATGGATCCAGAGCTGGATAACCAACTCCATCGGGTGTTTGCCCTCGCCCATGAACGCAGGCTCGACCTTGACTTCCATGTGGATGAAACCCACGACCCCAACAGTTGCGCCCTTAAGCATGTGGCCCTTATCGCTGAACGGTACCGAACGGTGGGATATTCAGGACGGATTACCTGTGGTCATTGTTGTAGTCTGGCAGTTCAACCACCGGCAGTGGTTCGTGACACCCTAGAGCGAGTTCGTGGGGCTGGCATCGCCATTGTTAGTTTACCACTGTGTAATTTATATTTGCAGGATCGCCAACCCGGTCATACCCCATATTGGCGGGGTACAACCCTATTGCATGAGCTTAAGGCTGCAAATATTCCTGTTGCTCTTGCCAGCGATAACTGTCGTGATCCATTCTTTGCCTATGGCGATCACGATGGATTGGAAGTATTTACCCACTCGGTGAGGATTGGTCATTTAGACCATCCTATGGGAGACTGGCCTCGAGCAGTTACTGCCACTCCCGCATCCCTTATGGGGCTGACAGATGTGGGACGAATTGGGGTTGGTTTATCCGCTGATTTAGTTTGCTTCCGTGCCCGTTATTATAGTGAACTGCTATCCCGTCCCCAAAGCGATCGCGTTGTATTACGTCAAGGAATCCCCATAAATACTCAACTACCTGACTATGAAACCCTAGATGACTTGATGGGAACAACATTAGTTCCCTAAGTCACCCCCTAACGTTGCAACCCCCATGTGAACCCTGGGGGAAGATGACTTTAGCCCTCAATCAGTTTCGCCCCATGGACGAATGGATGGATTGAATCCATAGGAATTCAGACCAGTGGGAATTGATTCCTCTAAGGATGCCATCTGTAGGATGTGGAGCCATTGTCCGGACTGTTCTACCAAATCTGTAATATCAACATCAAAAAACATTGGGCAGTAATGATGCAGGCGGTAACGACCCTCCCCCAATAAAATAATGGCACCCCGCAAATTATGATGATCCAGATGATAAAGTGCTACCGCAATTTGAAGAATACCTTGCAGAAAACTGCGATCAGGTTCAGTTGCCTCCATCCATAAGGGCTCCAAGGTGTCATGACACTCATAGTACTGGCGATGATTAAATTGAGCGATCGCCTGCCAAAACACCATGGACTGTTCTTCAGTCATCCCCAGTACCATCCAGCCAATGGCAAGAACTTGGACTCAGGGAAATCAGATCCTCCACATGACGACCCATGGCTTCACAAATACCATCCAATGGTAAATCATTGGCATCCCGTCCGAAGGGATTTTCGATTTCCACCCCAATTTCCTCAATCCCCAAGAGGGCAAAGCTGGTGAGGGTTGTAAAAAGTCCTGTCAACCACCCTAAATTACTCACCATTTGAAAGGGGAAGAAAAAGCAATACAAAAGTAATAATTGTTTCAAATGAATCGAATAGGCCAAGGGAATAGGGGTTTTTAAGATACGTTCACAGGCACCTAAACAATCCACCAACTGGTTCAATAACTGAGTAATAGCAATCATTTCATAGGGGTGTAAATTACCCTGATTTTGTTGAGAATGTAGGTAATCATTTATCCAAAAGGCGAGTTCTAGGGCTGGATGATCAACCCACTGTAACTTAGCATATTGCTGTACTGAAACCAGACCTTCTATTTCTTGGTTCAGCGACTCTTGTCGTAAATGCAGTTTCATTGCCACGGAAAAAGCCACTAGCAATCGCAGTACTGCAATTTTCTGCGACCGATCCCCTGGCTTTAATTCTGTAACAAAGACCCAGATTTTTCGAGCCAGATTCCGAGTTGTATTTACAACAGTCCCCCAAATCTTACGCCCCTCCCAAAACCGTTCATAGGCGGTATTGGTGCGAAATACCAGAAGTAAGCCTAATACAATACTGGGAACAATGTGCTCAATCCTACCCATGGCAACGGGAACGCCCAAGCTATGTAAGACGGAAACTAAAAATCCAAGGATACCGAACAGAAGGGCTCTTGGAAAAACCTTAGGAACGACTGAACCTGTGGTTTGTAGTGCTACGTGGAACCATTGATAGTTGTTCGTGATCATGCTGACAGTGTACCAAAGTTGATGCCAAACCGATGGGGGAATTCCACCCATTCATTTGATCAAACATTAGGGGGAGTGAAGCCCTGCCCGTTAGGGCACACAATTGTTACATTAAAATTGATGGATAGGCAGGTGGAACCTTCATGGGCGAAGGGGATGGGGGATGAGGGCAAATTTGCAAAGCTGGGATGTACTCCTGGAGATCCTCGGGATTTTAGGTGGAGAGGGATGTCAGTTAACTGGGAATTAATTTAAAATGTTAACATTTTGTGATAATTTATCAAATAGGGAAGATTTCATGTATGAATCACCCTTTTTAGAGTTCATCCACCTAAATTTCAGAATTAGGAACCCAAATAATGTCCATTACTCTCGATACTGCTAGAGGAATTTTCCCAGGTACTTTGGCTGCTGATGTGGTTCCAGCCACCACTGCCCGGTTCAATCAATTAAGTGCTGAGGATCAGCTTGCCTTAATTTGGTTTGCTTATTTAGAAATGGGTAAAACCATTACTATTTCAGCTCCTGGTGCTGCTAATATGCAATTTGCTGAACCAACACTCAACCAAATCCGTCAATTGTCCTTCAAAGAGCAATCACAGGTCATGTGTGACTTGGCAAATCGCGCCGATACTCCTGTGGGTCGGGTATATGCAACTTGGTCTGTAAATATTAAATTAGGGTTTTGGTATCAATTAGGACAGTGGATGGAACAAGGAACCGTTGCTCCAATTCCAGCGGGTTATCAACTTTCAGCCAACGCTGCGGCAGTGCTACAAACCATCAGGGGTCTAGATGCGGGGCAACAAATTACAGTTTTAAGAAATTCTGTTGTGGATTTAGGCTTTGACCCCAGCAAACTGGGTAACTACACCCGAGTTTCTGAACCAGTGGTGGTTCCCCAAGATGTCTCCCTGCGGTCTCAGGTCTCTATTGAAGGGGTAGACAATCCCACTATCCTGAGCTATATGAATAACCTAAATGCCAACGACTTTGACACTTTAATTGAATTATTTACCCCAGACGGTGCCCTCCAACCTCCTTTTCAAAAACCCATTGTGGGGAAAGATGCTGTATTTCGTTTTTTCAGAGAAGATTGCCAGAACCTGAAGTTAATCCCAGAAAAGGGAGTGGTTGAGCCAGCCCCGGATGGATATACTCAAATCAAGGTGACTGGAAAGGTTCAAACTCCTTGGTTTGGAGCTGGGGTGGGAATGAATATGGCGTGGAGATTTTTGCTGACTCCTGAAAATAAGATCTTTTTTGTAGCTATCGATTTGTTAGCCTCTCCAAAGGAATTGCTTAACTTGGTTCGTTAGTTTGGTAGGGATAGGGGGTAGGATTCCCGAGTTGTTTTTAAGACCATGATGACCACCCCCCGTGATAAACTCCGAATCCCCATATTATTGGGTTAGTCTGACGTGCTAGCCCACATTTCGCTTTTTATACCAGTCCTTATCATCGTGAAATTGTTCATAAATCCTAACTCCAATTGAATGGGACAACCCCAGAAGTGGGATAATAATAGAAATTTTCTAGGATACTTCGATGAACATCGGTCAAACAGTAAAAGTACGTCGTTTACGGGATCAAATGCCCTCCTCTGTTATCAGTCAAATTAAGCAAAATCCAGTGGGGGTGATCAAGGATTTTCGAGTGGTAGATGGCAGTGGCGTGGGAGTGGTGGTTGAATTTTCCACTAATCAACTGACTACCTGGTTTTTTGAGGATGAATTGGAAGCAGTGTAAATTTCCAGTTTTTTGAATCATATCCATATCCTCAAAAGGCTCTTATTTTCCAATGACGCTGATTCTAACTTTTCTGGGTAAAGGGGGAACTGGTCGTACAACGGTTGCCATTGCCGCGGCTAAACGTTTTGTCCAGTCTGGCAAACGGGTACTTCTAGCCATCCAAGATTGTGGTCCTGCCCCCAGCTTATTGTTGGGTTTCCCCCTTACGCCAGACCCCCAACAGGTGATATCCCACTTGTTTGCAGTACAGTTGCAGGCATCCGTATTATTAGAGCGAAGTTGGGAACAAGTAAAACAAGTTGAATCCCAATACCTGCGGAGCCCTTTTTTCAAAGAAGTATACGGACAGGAGCTGGGTATTCTTCCTGGCATGGATCAGGCATTAGGATTGAATCAATTGCGGGAGTAT
>CAIUCS010000163.1 GCA_903897715.1 uncultured Synechococcales cyanobacterium | reverse complement strand
TACCGCACCCTTAGCCATGGGCATCACTGCCTTTGCTGCCCTGTCATTACCGGGGGAAATGCAACTTGCTGAGCCCTTAGTCCCTGCCTTAAAATCCAACTGGTTAATGATGCATGTTAGCGTTATGTTGTTGAGCTACTCAGCCTTAATGGTAGGTGCATTGTTGGCGGTGGTATTTCTCATTGTGACCCGTGGTCAGACTGTGGAATTAAGGGGGAGTTCCGTTGGCACTGGCGGGTTTCGCACCCCTCTAACCCGTCAATTAAATTCTATCCAACCCTCAACCGTAGTTGGAACCAGTGGAAGTCCTGTAACATCCATCAATATCTCCAGCGATGGTCTCCAATTGAACATCCCAGGACAATCCGCCACCGCCCTACTCGTTGAACATTCCCCATCCCTGTCCCCCAGCTTCACCCCCCAATGGTTAAACCTGGCTGAAGTCTTAGATAATATCAGTTACCGTATGATTGGTCTTGGTTTTCCATTACTGACCATTGGTATCATTGCCGGAGCAGTTTGGGCAAACGAAGCTTGGGGGACTTATTGGAGCTGGGATCCGAAAGAAACTTGGGCACTCATTACTTGGCTCGTGTTTGCCGCATACTTACATGCCCGTATTACCCGGGGTTGGCAGGGTCGCCGTCCAGCCATATTAGCGGCGACCGGTTTTGTCATGGTTTGGATCTGTTATTTGGGAGTCAATTTGTTGGGTAAGGGATTACATTCCTATGGTTGGTTTTTATAGTTGTTCATCTTCTCTCCCTGTTGTATTATCGGTCAGAAACCACCAGGAAGGAGTTGAGGTAGGGTACCAATCAATTGTTGGAGAATTTGTAGTGCAAAAAAAGCCAGCATAGGGGACAAATCTATGCCGCCGAAGGGGGGAATAAGGGAACGGAAGAGATTCAGGTAAGGGTCTGTAAGTTGGCTAAGGACTGAAAAGGGTGGGTCAAACCAATTGATATTAGGAAACCAACTCAATAAGATCCTAATGATTAAAATGACGATGTAGATGTGAATAAATTGACTGATGGTTACAATCAGTAAAGACCCAATTGATGATGCCATAAACTTACATTACCTTTATTACTATAAATGGTCGCTTTGAGGTTTTCTGGATCGAAGGGGCGGGGGGAGAGCCGACAATCTTCAATAGCCCATGGAAGTGAGGTAAACTTCCCATCCGTTTGTATCAAATTCCAATTTCCCAAGGAATGATGAAATTATATACTATCATCTGGGGTTGATGCCACTGTACAGTTGAGGGTAGTTATTTTATCCACTGACCCATCGAAGTATTGGTAATGGTAGGAACATAATTAACTTTTTTCCGTCAACAGTAGCGACGATGGAAATGAATACAATTCTACTTCCACCACAAATTCTAATTTTAGTCAGAAGCAGCCTATCTCTTTACCAATTCCGAGTTCTTGGCTAGTTTCCCCTGTTCAATGGGTGCTCTTTCAATACAAGTTGCAAGTCTTCTACTTTCCTGAAACAACAATGAAAAAATTAATTAGCCTTGCATTGGGACTATCAATGATAATCCCACTATCAGCTCAAGCAGAGCCCCCTAGTTATCCATTAATCTGTAGGGGTGGTTCTGGGATGCGTATTGCCACTGCCCATGATGTTCCTGATGGTATCCGTACCGGTAATAATTCGATGACTGTTTATTTCCGTGCAGGACGAATCGCTGCCAACCCTAGACCAGGGGAGTGTGTCTGGAGGGATCGCGCTTTCCGTCCTGGCGAACCTGAAAATTTTTGGATTAAGGGACCAGTTGAATTTTCGTTCCAGGTGTATGGGGATGGACGAGTTGCCCGTGATGGTTCCGGTTGGCGGTTAACCCCAGAAGGGTCAGGTTCCCAAGCCCAAGACTGGAAACAGATTGTGGATGGTGTTATGAATGGACAAGTATTTACGGTGCAAGTTTACAATGAAAGTGGGCGGACAATGGTGGTGACTCGTGTTGGATCTTGACATACTCACCGGGCTGAAGCCACGGTAATTCTTGATGCTTCACTCACTGACCCTACCGAGGCAGTCTTACTCTGTCTCTGCGTCCGTTTAGAGTCTCCCAATGCCCTATGGCGACTTGATTCTATATTTTTTGCGGTATTCCCATCTCGGTCCTGTTCAGTGCCACAATTCAGGCATCGAACCGACCGAGCTTTTAGATTCAGCTTGCCCCGTTTGAAACCCCAGGCTGAACAAATTTGGCTTCCTGGCTCCCATCCATCGCGGATGTCTACCATTCGATTGTGCTGTTTAGCGATTTGAATTTGAGTGTTGTTTCCCCGGTTTGAACCTTTCTGCTGACCCACTATTGTCTTCTGAAGCTTGCAAATTTTACGGACATGCTTGGAGTAGTTAGGACTCTCTGCTTTAGAGCCATCAGACATCACGGCAAAGGGTTTGATCCCTTAGTCAATTCCGATACTTTGGTTTATGGTATCGACTTGAACGGGTTGCATTTCTATAACAACGCCAAAAAAATAGCGGTTAATGCAGTCTTTAATGACTGTGACTGAGCTCAGTTCTGATGGCAATTCTCTAGACCAAATCGGTTCTACGTTGCCAATTTTGGCTAAAAACACCTCTCCTTGTTTGATAGAAAATGCTGATTTAGTCAACGTTGCAAAAAGCTACCTTAGAAAGACGGGGTTTTAGACCCATT
>CAIUCS010000162.1 GCA_903897715.1 uncultured Synechococcales cyanobacterium | reverse complement strand
TAACAATCCCACCAGTGTTAATCCCCATTCTGGGGCATTGGGTCTAGGGCAAATTATGCCTGAAAACTTGCCTTCATGGTCTCAAGCGGCTCTGGGGTATACTATTTCCCGGGAGGAGTTTCTTAAAAATCCCCAGCTGCAACTCCGAATCATTGATTATAAATTGACTGAATTTTGGCAAGGAGCTTGGGAACGGAGTCGAAATAACGAAGTACTGTCGGTTAGGATGGTAGCTGCCCAGTGGTATTCCGGTGACCCCACCCTGTACGATCAAGAGACGCCTGAAACCTATGATGGTCATCCCTATCCATCCATTCGAGAGTATACTCTTGCGGTATTGGCTCGGTACCAAACCTATCGGGTTGCTACCCGATAGGTTATTTTCTGATGAATCAATAAACACTTGGTTCAATGGAACCTGTTAGGTTTACAATAATTGATTACGTCTGAGTGGTTTTTTTAGTTTCACCCTTGTTCATGAACCACGGTTCTTAAGAAACTCACCCAAGAGCTTTTTAAGAACCATCGGTTTCCCCATAAAATGAAACAGAATCCCCACGGAAGCAATATGAATGGTTGAGTTGGAGGTTTATTTGTCTAGGTTTATTTTGAAAGTACTTTGGCTGGAACAGAATGTTGCTTTAGCCGTTGACCAGGTTGTCGGCAAGGGAACCAGTCCGTTGACTTCTTATTTTTTCTGGCCTCGCAACGATGCTTGGGAACAACTAAAAACTGAATTAGAAGCTAAGCATTGGATTACCAGTCAGGATCGAGTGGAACTTCTAAATAAGGCTACAGAAGTTATTAATTACTGGCAGGAAGAAGGGAAACGACGACCCATGAACGAGGCACAAGCTAAGTTTCCGGAAGTAGCATTTACGGGCAGTTCTTGAAGCCAGATTGGTAAGTTGGGGGTTGGATCCACTGGTCATGATTACCCATGACCAGTAGGAAACGTCAGCTTCTAGTTTACCTTTGGAACAATTCTGGATTCTTCCCTGAACAACTGCCATGTCGTTAAACAATATGTTACATTTTGTATTGACAGTATTCATTTTTTAGGAATTATAGAATCATGTCAAAAGTGTACGACTGGTTCGAGGAACGTCTGGAAATCCAGGCGATCGCCGAAGACATCAGCACTAAGTATGTTCCACCCCATGTGAACATTTTTTATTGCCTCGGTGGAATCACCTTAGTTTGTTTTCTCATCCAGTTTGCTACTGGATTTGCCATGACTTTTTATTACAAACCAACGGTCACTGAGGCATTTACGTCAGTTCAGTACCTGATGACGGAAGTCAACTTTGGTTGGTTAATTCGTTCCATCCATCGTTGGTCTGCCAGTATGATGGTACTCATGATGATTTTGCACATCTTCCGGGTTTATTTAACTGGCGGTTTCAAGAAGCCCCGTGAGCTAACCTGGGTGACTGGTGTGGTGTTGGCAGTCATTACCGTTTCATTTGGGGTCACTGGATATTCATTACCCTGGGATCAGGTAGGTTACTGGGCTGTAAAAATTGTTTCTGGTGTACCTGAAGCAATTCCAGTGGTTGGAACTTTAATTGTAGAATTATTACGGGGAGGAGCTAGTGTGGGTCAAGGAACTCTTACCCGCTATTATAGTTTACATACCTTTGTTCTTCCTTGGTTGATTGCAGTATTTATGCTGCTACACTTTTTAATGATTCGCAAGCAGGGTATTTCTGGACCTTTGTAAAGGGTTATATTGGATCCACTCAAATAATCTGATTGTTTTTTTGCATTCTTTGCTCATTCAACGTTTAAGGAGCATACTTTAACGATGGCGACAATTAAAAAGCCAGATTTGTCTGATCCATCCCTGCGGGCAAAACTATCCAAAGGGATGGGACATAACTATTACGGGGAACCAGCCTGGCCCAATGACCTTCTATATATTTTCCCGGTAGTTATTTTAGGTAGTATTTGTTGTTGTGTGGGTTTAGCCGTTCTTGATCCAGCCTTGGTTGGAGAGCCTGCTGATCCATTTGCCACTCCGTTGGAAATTTTACCTGAATGGTATTTATATCCAGTTTTTCAAATTTTACGGACAGTTCCCAATAAGTTATTGGGAATTGTATTAATGGGTTCTATTCCATTGTTACTAATGCTGGTTCCCTTTTTGGAAAATGTGAATAAATTCCAAAATCCATTCCGTCGCCCTCTGGCAATGTCCGTATTTCTTTTCGGTACCCTATTTACTATTTGGTTGGGCGTTGGAGCCACGCTCCCCATTGATAAATCCCTTACATTAGGGTTGTTTTAGTTCCATCCACTTTAGTTCCATCATTGGGGAAGTTTTTCCCTGTTTTGTGTTTTGCCTGATATAGGTTCAAGGACTAGATTTGGTTCTGGATCTGTATCAGGCTACTTATTTTTTTGAGTCACCGTGAGGGGTTGTGCCTGAAACAGAAAGGGGCAGCCCCGATTCTTTCATCTTCATCACGTTCATCAGCAGAGGTTGGGGTAGCCACTGGATATATTGGGGATAAACCGGTAATCGAGGGTATAGTTGCCATCCATGCTCCATCAGAATTTGATGGAGTTGACCAACGGTAGGATGGGGGTAATCTGGGTTAACCCGGTCCCATGACCCGATACCTCCCAAGTCCCTGGCACCTGCTGTGAGGCAATCCAGCAGGAGTTGGGGATGGCAACTTAGGTTGGGAGGGATTTGGATGATAACGTCTGCCGGTAAGATGTTTCGGGCAAGTGTTACCACATCCACCCATTCATGGCTGGTAAACTGTTCCCCTAGTTCACGTTGTCGGCTACCAATGCGATGGGGTTGTAAAATGACCTCCTGAATATGTCCCCATTGTTGATGACAATCAGCGATCGCCGTTAATGTCATTTCCCTGTCAGCCATTGTTTCCCCAATTCCCAGCAATAAGCCAGTTGTAAATGGAATTTTTAATTCCCCAGCCCAGTGTAATTGTTGTAAACGAAGAGTTGGTTTTTTACTGGGAGCATCACGATGAACCGTTTGCAATAGTCTGGGGGTTAATTGTTCCAACATTAACCCCATGGAGACATTCACCTGGGACAATTGGGACATCTCTTCCCGACTTAGGGGTCCCACATTGGTATGGGGAAGAAAACCTCGGTCTAAAGCTAGTTGACACAGGTCATAAATGTGGGTGAACCAAGATTTTCGCATAGGACTGAGGGGATGCACCTCACCCCCCAAGATCAAGATCTCCACCACCCCCTGTTCCGTCAACGGTTGTAATTCCTGTTCCGCTTCAGCCATGGTTATCCAGGGACTAGTCCCTGGATCAGCCCGAAAATTACAATAGGTACAGCGATTAAAACATTCATAGGTTGGCACTAGGGTGTATGCAGGGCTATAGGTAATTACTGATTGGGATGAATCTAGCCCAAGAGTATTTTCAGCAGTTTGTGGACTAATCATACGGATTGTGAACTCAACAACGTGGGATAGTCGTCCTTGGTGACAACGGACAGGAAGATACCTGGTTGAAATTTTTCAAACTGTCTCGGGTTACGTTAGCAAACAGAAACCACCCGGCGATAAAATTCTTCCAAGGCTTTGATTCCAGTCCGATCAGTGTAAAGGTTTTCTGTTTGTTTCATTTGGTCTGTTTTGATGGATTGATACCATTGGGGGTCAGTCCCTAACCGAACAGCGATGGCCACATATTCATGGACATCGGATGCAATTGTAGCTCCTAGATTCAGAAAACTCAAAATCCCATAACCATGACGACCCCGCATTAGCTGACCAGGGCAGGTCACTATGGGTACATTACACGCAATTGCCTCCAGAGTAGAAATTCCGCCAGACCAATCTAATGTATCTAAGTACACATCTGCCAATTGGTTCACATCCCAGTAGGCTTCTTGACTTAAACGGGGTAGGATAACGCAATAGTCTTCAATATTGAGACCAAGGTCTGTAAAACTACTTTGCAACCGTTGGGCAAACTGTTGACTCAGGGCAATATTTTCATTGGCAATAAATACAAACTGAGCGTGGGGGACTTGTTGAGCAATGTGTGCAAATACCCAGTCATAGTGGGGTAAATACTTATACAACGACTGGCAAGATAGATAAACAAACCCATCAGGACGGATCTGGAAATCAGCTCTGGTTGTGGTGCAGGGTGGAATGGTAGGACGGATGGGGCAGATTCCCAAACCAGGTAGATTGATGAGAGTTTCAGTGTAATGGATGGCACTATTCGTCGGCTCCATCAATTCACTGGACAGCATAAAATCCATGGTTGGCAACCCAGAGGTTGTTGGATGTCCCCAACTCATTGCCTGTACTGGAGCCAGTCGGAGTGCTGCCAATAATGTAGTGATTGGACTCATGCCTAAGTCAGGATACACCAAGACATGTAATTGGTCAGTTATGATCTGTTGGGCTACCTGCCGTAGGTATAGATCTAAGTCGGTCTGTAATGGCAGATGGTATAAAACATCACTGAATTGACTAAGTTCTTGGGTCCATTCATCCACCCGTTGACCCAAGTGGTAAGTATGAATGTGAAATAAATCATGGTTGGCATACTTGC
The DNA here is from genome assembly GCA_903897715.1 of uncultured Synechococcales cyanobacterium. Taxonomy (GTDB): domain Bacteria; phylum Cyanobacteriota; class Cyanobacteriia; order CAIUCS01; family CAIUCS01; genus CAIUCS01. The sequence goes on along the minus strand of CAIUCS010000162.1, from coordinate 3,062 downwards.
ACCAACCCATGAATAATTTACTAATGGTATGGTCACAAAAGAAATTTGATAAATATCCAATCCGAATGCGCCCATTTAAGGGGGGCATGGTAAGGGGAGTTACCCACTGGGGATAGTTGGCAGCCATGATCCCATGAACCCATTCCCCGTATTGCCTTTGTAAATCTCGGTCATTGTATCCTTGGTATTGTAAGTAAAAATTAGTGGCTACACTTACCCCCAATAGGGCATTTTGCCGGTCTGCGGGAGTATGCAATGGGGTGCTGTCAATGATACTGGATAATCCGTCACTGAAACGATGGCGATAGTCTTCAATTTCATGGGTGGTTTGATAGAGAATTGGTAACAAAAGGTGATATTCCCGTTTTAAGAATACATCATGGGGAAATTGGACAGATGCGGTTTGAGCAATGGCGATCGCCTGTTGTGGGTCTCCATTGGCTCGTAAGGTCCAGATTAATTCTAAATAGAGACCACTGGAACCGGAACACCGTTCCAATCCCTGTTGATAAATGGAAATGGCTGCTTCAGGTTGCTGCAACCTACGGCAACAATCTCCTAGGCGGGCATATAATTGGGCAATACTTGAAGAACTCCAGTCAGCAAGGGGGGCATCGATTAGGGTTTGGTAATAGTACACTGCCTCGTCATAACGGTGTTGAAAATAGTAGGCATCCCCAAAATTGAACAGGGCGCGGGGTTCATTGATGGGGATCAACGCAGTTCCTAATGGGATTAAAAAACGGGGATCTGAGGGTTGAATTTGTAATGCCTGCTCATAAACCTCAATGGCCGCCTCCTGTTTATCCTGAGACATGAGTACCAAGCCCAGATTGGAGTAGCTGTCAAGGTGATTTTTATCAATGGCGATCGCCTGTCTACAGATTAATTCGGCTTCCATCCATTCTTTTTGGTCACATAACAAAGCTGTTAAATTGGTATATAACTCTAATTGATGGGGATCCAGTTCAATGCCTCGATGATAAGCCGTAATAGCATCCCTTACCCTACCCAGTTGTTCTAATACCAGACCCAGGGTACAGTAGTACATCGCCTTAGGGCGATCGGACATTAATGCTGACTGAACTGCATTGAATGCGGCTTCATAGTGGCGCATCCCATAATATAAAGCCCCTAAATTATTCCATGTGTCCCAATCTTCCCCATTTAATTCTAAAATCTGAAGATACTGTTGCTCAGCCTGAGCAAATTGTCCTTGACGATGAAGGGTGAGGGCAATTTGATGGAGGGCGGATAAATCTACCATGGGCAGGGCATATATAATAACATTAAGAATTGGATAGAGTTATCCTAACCCGAATGGGAGCCCAAAGATAGGTCATGAAATATCCCCTTCCAATGAGTCATAGTCAACTTGTTTTGAGTGGTTACAATTTTCCAACTTGATTCCCTAAACCCTTTGTTAAAATTACAGCCAGTGGAACCTAATTTAACCAATCCTCCTCTTTGCCCTGTTCCCACAGACCAACAACCGCTGATGGAATACCAGAACCTCCGTGAATCTTGGTTTTTTGATTGGGGTTTCCGTCCGTTGAAAAGCTACTTCATTCGAATGATAGGAGTCTGCTGCCTTGGATGTACCATTTCTGCCCCTGTTGCCGCAGCTAGTTTTTCTCCCGGCAAACATCCTATTCATTTTCTATTCGCCACGGTAGCAGGATTTGGCATAATAACATTACTTCTATGGATCCGTCTTTACCTGGGATGGCGGTACGTTGGCAATCGTCTGAATCAAGAAACAATTTTCTACGAAGAATCCGGTTGGTATGATGGACAAAACTGGCAAAAATCACCTCTTATGCTATCCCAGGATCGACTGGTGTTCCAGTACCAAGTTCAACCCTTATTACACAGATTGCACCTAACCATTGGGGTTATGGTCTTGGTTATGTCACTGGGGTATGGGTTATGGTTCGTTATCCCAAAAAATTTGTAAAACTTGGATTTATACCGCTTCCACAATTAATGTTAACCCTGTTGGGTCAATATCTGGCAGATAAACATTCAAGGGAATCATTTCACCAAGGGTGATATTTCCTCGTTCCACTGATAATGACTCAGCAGTTAGGCATGATGTAGCCACCAAGGTATCACCAGAGCCAAACTCTAAGGTTCCGCCCCGTGGGAAATCCCCTGCCACCCGAAGAGTTGTAATTTTCCCTCTGGAGGTCAGGGCATTTACTTTAATATCCAGCACTCCGTCAGTTGTCAGCCAAGAACGCTTTATCTGGGGTTGCTGAATTGATACAGTCATTGTCAGGGCTGTTATAATTTCATGGGTTGCCATCAAGGTCATTAACATCTGTTGGGGACGAGGTGCCAATTCATATTCTGCTAAACGATTAGCCCAGCGATGAGTGTGGTTGGCAACCTTTCCTGACCGAGTGGCTGACTCCATAATTAATAATCGACCCGCTAAATCATGGAGGGTAGGGATCTCTTCTGGAAAAAATTCCTCGACCACCCTGACTAATTTTGCACCCAATTGACAGGGGGTTGTGATGACTGTTTGACATCGCTGCAATAAAACAATTAATAATGGTTCAGGTAAAAGGGAGGAGAGGTTAAAGTCGTGTAATTGTAACGCCCACAATGGAACAGAGGTGTTTGTCCCGGTTGTTACGGCAGAATTATGGGATTGATATTCTGATGCATATTCTAAAACTTCTGACTCCCAGGGAAATTTTGGCAAACGTTGTTCAATTTCAACTTGTAAGTAGCGCTTTAGTAACTCATAGAATCGTTGCTGCACGGTTCGTTATCCTATAGTTAAAATTAATGGGAATCAGTGGATTGACTAATGTGGATTAGTAGAGTGAAAACTCAACCTGATAGAATTTACAAATCGTAAACGATGAAACAGGAACAATTGAACTTTTTCCCACAAAGAACTTTTTTGTATCAATGCATACTCTTTTCATGAATCCTGGTTTTCAGTCTGGATAATTCATGATGGGGAATTACCCAAACTTGTTCCCATAACGTCAGTTATGGATAAGCCTAGGGGAGCAAGTTTGAGTCAAGCGCAATGGAGGTTTTTT
>CAIUCS010000161.1 GCA_903897715.1 uncultured Synechococcales cyanobacterium | reverse complement strand
TTTTGATAAGTTCATTGATGGGTTGCAGCATTTTCTTGTCAGTTTTCTGCCAATACAGACAATCTTCCCACGCGCCTTCAGCAAATAGTATTTTCAATCATCCAGCTCCTTTTCTGTGCCACCGCCAGCTTCGAGTTGAGCAATGGATTCAAGCAGTCGCTTGGCGTTTTTTGGGCTACGGTGCAGGTATGCGGTTTCCTCTAGGGCATTGAAGTCCTTCAGGGAAATCATCACCACAGACGGCTCATTGTTGCGGGTAATGATGATGGGCTCATGATTCGAGCAAACTCGGTTCATGGTTTTTGCCAGGTTTTGGCAGGCAGCAGTATAGGAGATAGCGTCCATAGGGCACTTCTTTAATGTACATTATATTGTACATGTACAGTAAAGGCAGCTACAACTAATATGGTTAGACTGGGGGCATAATAAGTCGTTCAATCCGACTGTTCTACGCGCGGCGGCTTGACTCCAGCGTTAGCGATGACCACAGTATCCCAGATTGTTGCATCAAAATAGTCCCTGCTGGTGGGCATAGCGGTCTACCCCGACATCGATTTCTAGCCCCATAAATTTGATAGTCAGCCAGGGGAATGAGGGTAGACACCGCACAAAAGCATCGACAAAAATCTCGAATGTGCTGTACGAGTGGCGGACTTTATCAACCTCGCCCAACTGATGGCACGGGATGCCCTGCAACGGGAGGAATCCTGCGGTAGTCACTTCCGAGAAGAACACCAAACCCCCGACGGCGAAGCCCAACGGAACGACGACAACTTCGCTGTCGTTTTGGTCTGGGAATATCGCGGCGAAGGACAAGTGCCGCAACTGCATCAGGAAGATCTGGCGTTTGAGAATATGCAGCTTACCCAGCGTAGCTACAAGTAGTGCTCACTGGAGATCAATCCAACGGACTCCTCACTCCCCGCCCCGGTTCAGCACATGGGTATAAATCATCGTCGTCTTCACATCCTTGAGGTCCAGTAGTTCTTGCAACCAAGAACTTGATCATAGCGGCAAATATTGAGATAACAAGGGACTGGTGGGAGTTGCGTCGCAGTGACTTTACGCTTTATACCTCGGAAGTCGTTTTAGAAGAGGTGGCACAGGGAGATGAAGCGATCGCTGCACAACGACTAGAAATTCTGCGTGACTTTCCCTTTTAGCCACAATCTTTGCAGGTCGTTCCTTAGTCAGGTAAGAAATCACAGATTAGTAGAGTTCGAGGTAATCTAACATTTCGTTACTCTCAAGTTCTTGGATTGATCCTGCCCCAGCACGGAGTATAAGTTCTACCTCGACTGTGGAAGCATTACCACACCTCAACCAAACTATTTTTGGAGGCGCACCGTAAAGACGGCTACGCTCTGCAAAATCTGCATCCTGCGTAACAATGCAAAAGTCGTAAGCTTTTGCAAATTCCCAAATCTGGCTATCATCTGCTTCTGGAAGATTGTGAAACTGCACATGGCTTGAACCAGGAAATAGATCACCTAGCCGATTTACCAACTTCCGACTTAAGTTCTGGTCAAAGAGTAGCTTCAATGCTCACCTACCGCACTCATCAGACAACGTTCCCTGTCTGACGCAAACTCTAGACAAGCCCTAATGTCTTCCTCAGTCAATTCTGGGAAGTCATCTAAAATCTCCGCATGAGACATACCTGCTGCTAGCCAGCCTAAAACGTCATACACAGTTATACGCATTCGTCTAATGCAGGGCTTTCCACCCCGTTTACCCGGTTCAATTGTAATGATGTTGCGGTAATTCATAACTTATGGAAATTTTCAGCATCTTCTACTTAGGATAGCTCAATCATCAAGAGTTCGCTGAATCAAGCGTACAGTCCAGCGGCATAACAAGTCGATGAAGCGGATAGTTGAGAGATCTTGGTGTTGATGCAAAGATTATTTGCTGCCGCTTATCTTGGTCGTGTGCGATTCGTTCATCCTAAATGGGTAGCGATACCCAGGGACGGATGGCGAGGTTAGAACCTCGACAACTGAATCACCGTGAGGGTGCAAGTCCCTCTCTACAGGTGCAAGTAGTAACAGCATCACCCCTACGGTAGCGACTGGTTCTCAATCCGTAAAGTGGGGTGAAAAGGCGATAAGCTGGAAGCCTTATCCGGTGCCGCCGAGCATGAGTCTAGCGCAAGCGAAGCTGTGTCTGAACTGTCGTGAGGTCAATCCAGCCAAATCAGGCTGAAAGGCTGGAGCCAAAAGGCAAAGGATATTGGCGAACATTGCCCTACATGGCATGGAAGAATGAATCAAGCAAGCATTCCCCCGATGGGATGCCAAGCGAGGCGGTCATTGTCAACCCCCTCATCTGATTCGTTACGCCGATGACCTGGTGGTACTCCATGCAGACTTGAGCATTGTCCAACAATGCCAGCAGATGCTGTCGGAATGGCTGACGCAGATGGGGCTAACGCTGCACCCCAGTAAAACTCGAATCACCCATACCCTGCATCCGCAGGGCGAAACAGACGGGTTCGACTTCCCCGGCTTTACCGTGCGACAATTTCCGGCAGGAAAATATCATACGGCTCATAATGCCTATGGAACACCTCTGGGGTTCAAAACACTGATCCAACCCAGCCCAACGAGCATCAAACGTCATCAAGAGAAATTGAAACAGATCATCGAACGGCATCAAGCGGCAACACAGTCGCAATTGATAGCGGCGCTCAACCCGGTGATTATCGGATGGTCAAACTATTTCTCCACGGTGGTCAGCTCTCAAGCCTATCAAGGGTTGGATCATTGGCTGTATCTTCAGTTAAAAGACTGGGCAACTCATCGTCATCCTCGGAAAAGTCAGCGTTGGATTACCAACAAATACTGGTTACTCCACCGAGGGGAAGGATGGACGTTCGCGGCGGTCACACCCGATGGCATTCAACGGTTAGCCGTTCACAATCGCACCGCGATAAAGCGGCACATTAAGGTTCAAGGGAACCGCTCGCCGTTTGATGCGGACTGCCTTTACTGGAGCACCCGCATGGGACGACATCCCCAAATTGGTCAACAGGTAGCATCGTTACTCAAGGGACAACGAGGAAAATGCGCTCACTGCCAACTGTTCTTTAAGGACAGGGATTTGCTGGAAATCGACCATATTATCCCCCGTGCCCAAGGCGGGAAGGATGAATTCACCAACCTCCAGCTTTTCCATCGTCACTGCCACGATGTGAAATCTGCCAACGATGGTAGATAAGGTATCAATGACAACGACCAAACTGTTGAGGAGCCGGATGAATCGAAACGATTCACGTCCGGTTTTGTAGACCAGCGGGACTGGTGACAGCCTCGCTGAGTTTAATTAGCCTGCTATCCCGAAGTCCACGATTACATATTAAATATCGGTTTAAATCCAATTTCGGCGCTGGTCAGTTAAGGCGTGAGGGAAGAAAGGCAAGATTCACTCATCTTTCTGGAAGAACAGGTTTATCCAAGCAGATTAAAGAGGCGCTGATTAGCAGATACGGATGTAAGTGTTTCATTTATCTTGAGTAGGTAGACGAACGCGAGTTGCAAATTGATCATCATGTCCCTTTTGAAGTTGATGGTGAGCCAGATCTAGCCTCAGAAAACATCATGTTGCTTTGTGGCTCTGCTAACCGAGCTAAGTCATAGTTATGCAAACATTATCTACGCAGAAAACTGCCATGATAATTCGCTGACAGAGTCTTAAGTGATATCAAGAAACAGTCCACCAATCCAGAGTACCCAAATTAATAACCAGGGGCTGGTTTCCACGTTAACTGAAGAGTATCCTCTATGGCGCCCCCCTCTGTGACTATCCCCCCTATTACCATAGACGGAAGTATTCCCAACTGAACCCATAGGGGGGATGGAATGGAGTGTTTGGGGATGATGGGGATTATTTTGACCTTGGGATAAACAAAATTCCAACAATTGGTAAGCATTGTGAATGGATTGAAACTGCTCCTGGGCTTTTTGATGCAAACGAGGATGGTGGGTATACCGGTCGGGCTGCCAGATGAAGGCTAAATCCCGGTAAGCGTCTTTGACTTCATTTAATGTGGCAGTAGGCTTGATTTCTAATACTTCAAAGGATAATTTCATCCGTTGGCGATCGCAATAGGTCATGGGGTATCTCCTCCCACCAAAGTCAAGTTATTGGTCAGCGATGGGCAACTTAGCCCTTTACTCCAGGATATAAAAAGAGATAAAACAATTTCATCATCTTGTTTTCTAGGCAGGAAGATTTAGGGTAAGGTTCTTAATAGTTGGTTTACATCGCCAAATTTGTTATTAGTTTTAACTTGAAATTTAGGAAATATAGATATTTTTAGAAAAATATCACCTTTTCTAAAAAGCTTATGGGTGGTGTCCACCAAAGATGGCATCGGGTTCCTTCCCTCTCCTCAGGAATCAAGGGATATTGTCATTGAGGATACTGGTTATCAAGGTAAGTCCTAACCCATCGTTCATTTGTCCTCCATCATGAAGGCTGAAATCCATGCTTAATTTTCTGAGGGGCACCGTAGTCGGGTTGCACAAAACTAGTAACCGAATTATCCTAGTACTAGATGTGAATCACATTGGATACGAAATTCAGATTATCCCACGGCTTCAAATCCAACTTTCCAGCCTACTAGGAACCGAACAACTGTATCAAATTTATACCCATCTAGCCAGCCGAGATGATCACTGGATACTATTTGGATTTGGATTAGCTGCGGAGCGAGACCTATTTAGACAACTGATTTCAGTGAGTGGTGTAGGTCCCCAATCCGCCATGGCATTATTAGACGCATTGGAATTTCCTGAGTTAGTTCAAGCTATTGTGAGTGGTAACACCCGTCTATTATCCAAGGCTCCAGGGGTGGGTAACAAAACTGCCGAACGCCTTTCCTTAGAATTACGCAATCAGCTATCCTTGTGGAGGGAACAGTCTGGATTGGTTACAGCACCATCATCAACACCGATTTCAATGATTCAGGAAGATGTAGAGATGACCTTATTAGCCCTTGGGTATACAAGTAAAGAAATTCTTCAAGCCTTACAGTCCATCGGCACCACAACTACGTTATCTAAAAATGCAGACGCTGAAGCATGGATTCGAGAGGCGATCGCGTGGTTAAGTCATTAAGCTTACGTTTTCTTTCCTATGCTTTTGTCTATTAAAATCCAAAATTTCGCCCTAATTGACTCCCTTGAAATAGGGTTTGGAACTGGTCTACATGTGATGACCGGGGAAACTGGGGCAGGGAAGTCCATCATCTTGGATGCCATCGATGCTGCTTTGGGGGGGAAAGTTTCCAGTCGAGTTGTTCGCAGGGGTGAAGAAGAGGCTCAGGTTGAAGCCACTTTTGAGTTAAACCCACCCTTAGGGGACTGGCTGGCATCCCAGAATATTGAACCCCTTGAGGGTCATTTGTTAGTGTGTAGCCGTGAAATTACCCTTCATAAAGAAGATGGCTCAAAAGATACCAAAGGAAATCGCAACAATAGTTTTCGCAGTCGGTCCCGAATTAATGGTGTACTGGCTAATAAGCAACAAATGGAGGCAATACGTCAACGATTAGTGGAGTTTACAGTCCAGGGGCAAACGATGCAACTGGGGGATGAAGCCATTCAACGGGAGTGGTTAGATGGATTTGGTGGAGCGGATGCAATTCAACAACGAAAGGCGGTTTCAGTTGCCTATGAGGGATGTTTGAAGGCTGAGCAGGCATTGGAAAAACGACGACGATCTGAAAGTGAACGGTTACAACAATTAGACTTATTTCAATATCAAATGAAAGAATTGATGGCAGCTAATTTGACAGATGATGAAGAATTACTCCGTTTAGAACAAGAACGACAGCGCTTAAGCCATAGCGTTGAACTACAGAAACAAAGCTACCAGGTTTATCAATTACTCTATCAAAATGAATCGGGGGGCGAGGCAGTAGCTGATTTGCTGGGACAGTCGGAAGGGATTTTAGAAGACATGGTCAATTATGATCCACAATTGGAGATGATTTTAACCATGGTTCGGGACAGTATTGCCCAAATCCAGGAAGCAGGGCAACAAATCAATCTCTATGGTGAAAATTTAGAAACTAACCCCCAACGACTGGAAGAAGTGGAAGACCGAATGATTCAACTTAAACAAATCTGTCGTAAGTATGGTTCCTTACGGGATGCCATCGCCCATTATCACCATATTCAAGTTGAATTGGAAGGACTACGTGGGGGTGGTCAGTCGTTAGAAGATTTAACCAAAGCCTATGAAGACTGTCGATATCAACTCCAATCACACTGCACCAAATTGACGGAACTCCGGCACACCATCGCCCATGACCTTCAACGCCGACTGGTGGAAGAATTAAGACCTTTAGCCATGGATAAAGTACAGTTTCAAGTTGAAATCAGCCCTACAGAGCCAACGGCTTGGGGTGCTGATCAGATTACATTTCAGTTTAGTTCCAATCCAGGTGAACCCCTCCATCCCCTCACAGAGGTTGCATCGGGAGGGGAAATGAGTCGTTTTTTATTGGCTCTTAAAGCATGTTTTTCCCAAGTGGATCCAGTTGGTACACTGGTGTTTGATGAAATAGATGTGGGGGTATCGGGTCGTGTAGCCCAGGCTATTGGCGAAAAATTGTACCAACTGAGCATGGAACATCAGGTGCTTTGTATTACCCATCAACCCATTGTTGCTGCCATGGCTGATTATCACTTCCAAGTAACAAAACAAGTAATCGATCAAACGTCTGGGAAGAAGGCTGGTACCATGCAAGAGCCCAACCCTGATGAATTGCGAACGGTGGTAAAAGTAAACCGACTGGATGAATGGGATCGTTGCGGCGAGTTGGCGTTGTTAGCCAGTGGTAAAACGGATCACGAAGCAATAGCATTTGCCGATTCCCTGTTAGATCAAGCCGCTAATCTACGAAAAAAATTGATCAACTCATCTAAACCAATGGTATCCCCTTCAGATGCTGAACTGGTTCTGGAAAATGGGATCAACCCTAACCCTAAACCTAAAAACAGTCCATCCCCCCGAAAAGGAAAGGTTTAAAGTAGCACCTTTCCAGTTCTCCCATCTGATTGTCTGATGACTGACGTTACCAAAACCCCATTCCATCTGAGACTACACCAGCACCGCTGGTATTTCCTTGGCAACCGCAAAGAAGTAAGCTGCATTTTCTTCAGGTGTACCGGGAAGAATACCATGACCTAAATTAAGGATATGCCCCTGATTACCAGCTTTACGGATAGTATCAATAATGCGATCGCGAATAAACGCCTGGGAACCGAATAGAACGCAGGGGTCAATATTCCCCTGGACACCCACCGTTGACCCTAACCGTTGTCGAGCAATGGCCATATCAACAGTCCAATCAACGCTAACCATATCCACCCCAGACTGAGCCATATATTCTAAAATACCGGCACTACCATTGATATAAAGAATGAGTGGAGTATGGGGGTGGGTAGACTTCACCTGTTTCACCACCCGTTGTTGATAGGGTAATGCAAAGGTGGCATAGTCTTGGGGGCTTAACTGCCCAGCCCAAGAGTCAAACATTTGTACCACCTGAGCCCCGCTATCGATTTGGTAGCGCACATAGATGGCAATGGAATCTGCCAATTTACCCAGAAAATCATGGAGCAGGGAGGGTTCAGAAAATGCCATACTTTTGATGATCTGATAGTCTTTAGACCCTTTTCCTTCAATGGCATAGGCGGCTAGGGTCCATGGGGCACCCACAAACCCTAACACAGCAGCCTGATCCCCCACCTCACGGCGGAGGGTTTGTAAAATATCCCGGATAAAGGGCAGGGATGCCTCTGGATCTAATGGTCTTAAGGCATTAATTTGGGATTGGGAGCGAATAGGAGGGGTAATCAAGGGTCCACGATTTTCAATAATATCAAAATCAATCCCTAGCCCTGGAAGGGGGGTTAAAATATCGGAAAACAAAATAACCCCATCAGGATGGAAAGCGTGGAAGGGTTGGAGTGAAATTTCCACAGCCAGATCAACCGTTTCCGAACGTTCCCGAAACGATGGATATCGGTCTCGCAGCTGCCGATAGGACTTCATATATCGTCCCGCCTGCCGCATCATCCATACCGGGGGACGATCCAGTACTTCGCCACGGGTTGCCCGTAAGAGATAGGGAAGGGAGGAAGAGATAGGCATGAATGCTCCTTTATAAAATTGGTAGGTTACTGTTTTAAGTGATCAATACTCACAATGACACAATAGATCATAATGCCACAGTGACAACTCCCACCGTCAACTGCTAAGAACGGTATGACGGTGGCTGCTCAAATTCACAAATGAGAGTTATTGTCTCACAGGCTGTACATCCACTAAGCCTCCACCAGCAGCAAACGGTTGTCTGTTGTAGTTATTAGAACCTTTTTCTTGTTGGTTTCCCTTGATGTAAAAATAATCGGGATCAATCAACCAGAATCCCCTACAGTGATTCCCAAAATCTTGTAGGATCCAAAACAGATTGACTTATGCCCATACCCTATTCCCCCTATCTACATGACCATTGAACTTGAGACCCAACTAACGGTACTCCAGCAACAAGCCCAACAAGCCATCGCCGCCGCTGCCACCATTGATGACCTAGAGCAACTTCGGATTCAATACCTGGGTAAAAAAGGCTCACTTTCCCAAGTATTAGGAGGGCTAGGGAGGTTAACTCCCCACGAAAGACCTCGCATAGGGGCGATCGCCAATCAAGTCAAAGATGCACTCCAATCTGACTTAGACCACAAACGTGCCCAATTAATCAATGCTCAGATACAAGGACAACTGGAGGCGGAAACCCTAGATGTTACCATGCCGGGCACCTATTGTCCCCAAGGTCGTTCCCATCCCCTCACCAGCACCATAGACCGGGCATTGGATATTTTTGTTGGACTGGGTTATACCGTCGCAGATGGTCCGGAGATGGAAACTGACTACTACAACTTTGAAGCATTGAACACCCCCATTGATCATCCTGCTCGTGACATGCAGGATACCTTTTATCTGCCCGATGGGAATATGCTACGCACCCACACTTCATCGGTACAAATCCGTTATATGGAAAATCATGAACCCCCTTTACGGATTGTAGCCCCTGGACGAGTCTATCGACGGGATACGGTAGATGCCACCCACGCTGCGGTATTCCATCAAATTGAAATTCTGGCGGTGGATGAAGACCTCACGTTTACTGACCTCAAGGGTACAATAAAAGTATTTTTGCAAGAATTTTTTGGGGATGATTTACCCGTGCGTTTTCGAACCAGTTATTTCCCTTTTACTGAACCATCAGCAGAAGTTGACGTTCAGTGGCAGGGACGATGGTTAGAGGTGTTGGGATGTGGAATGGTTGACCCCAATGTTCTACGGTCCGTTGGTTATGACCCGGAGATTTATAATGGGTTTGCAGCAGGATTTGGTGCTGAACGGTTTGCCATGGTGTTACATGAAATTGATGATGTCCGGCGATTTTATGGAAATGACTTACGCTTTCTGCGTCAATTCCAATAAATCAATCCATGGGTTATGAATGCTGTGTACTGGGGATTAGGGTATGGGACAGTTCATTTCAGTGTTGGCTAAACTACTGGGGATAATGGCGCTCATCGGTTTTTTAACAGCCTGTCAAATTGGTCAACCTTTACCCAATCAAGACTTGGTACAAAAGGCGATCGCCCTTCAATCCAGTTTGATTCAGCCGGAATTAAGCCGACAACTCCATCTAAACGAGAAAAATATGGGTGAATTTCAAATTCATCGACTGCAAATTACCCAGCAAACCCCCCTTACCATTCAACGCCTGCCCGCATTTCGGATGCAAGGAACCTATGACCTGGTTTTTAAGCTGGGTTCCCATGCCATCAAGTGTCCCCACAGCTCATTTGATCTTTACATCCAACTGCAATCGGAAGCAAAGACCTGGAAGTTGCTACGTCCCAATACCCAAGGGTGGTTCAGTTATTTAATTGAATAACCTGACAAAAAAACGGTCAACCTTCCCACAGGTAACCGTTTGTTATTTTAAATTACGATTGTCAATCAACAAGGAAATCGTACCGTTTCACTCAGCTACAAAAGTAGTGTGATGATCAAAGGTACAACTTTCATCAAATCTAGGAGGACTGAAATAAGGGAGAAAACCCCAAAATGCGAACTTGCCCATATCAGACAATGATGGAGTCAATTATCCTCATTGGGTCAAAAATAGAATCAGGGATACCCCATCTTCACCCACCGCCGAGTGAATGACCACATACCAGTCAACGGGGCTCACTTATTCAATCTCACTAGAAAAATTGTAACAAGGAATACACCCATTTATTCATAAAACTTTACATGCTTAAACCCAGTTATTGATAAGTGGGGTTAATCGATTCTAAGGTCATCCTTTGAGAAGGCAACCCTCTATGATCGACCGACATGGCGATATATGATATAAATCGTTAAGCATAGATGTTCTTTGGTTATCGAAATCAAGGGTATCCCAATTTTTTACCTTTGCCCTTATCCCCTAACCCCTTCTCCCTTTTTGGGAGAAGGATTTAGGGTGAGGGCTGCAAAATTGGGATGCATCCATCAAAATATACTTAGAGTGGTGCTACCCCTGACGGTGGTTGGGGTAGGTCATCGTTTCCAGTAATAATTATTTACTTTTGCACATCAGTCTTGAATCGGGAAATAAGCCGTGAATATTGTTGAAAGCGTGATTGACTTGATTGGAAAAACTCCACTGGTGCGCCTAAATCGCATCCCCTTATCAGAAGGGTGCGTGGCTGACATCGTTGTAAAGCTGGAAGGGGCAAACCCAGCAGCTTCCGTTAAGGATCGAATTGGAATTGGGATGATTGCTGATGCTGAACGTTCCGGGGTGATTGAGCCAGGGAAAACCATTTTGGTGGAGCCGACTTCGGGAAACACTGGTATCGCCCTGGCAATGGTGGCAGCAGCGAAGGGTTATCAATTGATCTTGACGATGCCGGAGACCATGAGCTTAGAACGTCGATCAATGCTGAAAGCTTATGGAGCCCAGTTGGAGTTGACCCCTGGCAGTGAAGGGATGAAAGGCGCAGTGGCTCGAGCCACTGCGATTTCCAATCAATTGCCCAATGCATTTATGTTGCAGCAGTTTGCCAATCCAGCTAATCCTAAAATCCATCGGGAGACCACCGCCGAAGAACTCTGGCAAGATACGGATGGCACAATTGATTTCTTGATTGCTGGGGTGGGAACCGGTGGAACAATCACTGGAGTGGCGGAGGCTTTGAAGCAACGTAAACCAGGATTTAAGGCTATTGCGGTTGAACCAGTGGAAAGCCATATTCTTTCAGGGGGTGTACCGGGTCCCCATAAAATTCAAGGGATTGGAGCTGGTTTTGTACCCCAGGTACTGCGGACTGAATTGATTGATGAAATCATTCAGGTGAGTAGCGACCAGGCGATCGCCTACAGTCGCCGACTGGTGAGGGAAGAAGGTTTGCTGTCAGGAATTTCTGCTGGGGCAGCTTTATATGCCGCCATTCAAGTAGGGAAGCGCCCTGAAAATGCGGGTAAGTTGGTGGTCTTCATTCAACCTAGTTTTGGTGAACGTTATTTGAGCACCGCTTTGTTTAAAGATTTACCAGAGGTGGAAGTGCATGACTTAAGTGACTTGAAGCATTAACAAACGGATGTCATCAAAAATAGTTTCATTTTTCCCATTAAACTCATTCCATTGCTTAAAAATCTGACAAGATTAGCACCGTACCCTATCACGCACTCCCATGGTTTTCCAGGTTCTTCATCCTTCCATTCCCCCGTTCACATGGCAACGTCCCATTGGATTAGGATGGGAAACCCCGTATACCGTCCGCTATGCCAGCAATCTGGATGATGGTCCATGGCATGGTATGCCGCTGGGTGGATTTGGAGCTGGTTGTATCGGACGCTCATCAAGGGGTGATTTTAATTTCTGGCATTTGGATGGGGGAGAACATATTTTTCAATCTCGCCCTGCTTGTCAGTTTAGTGTATTTGAACAGGTGGGTCACCGCCCATCCCAAGCCTATGCCCTCTGTACCCATCCTCCTGCCAATGGCAGTCTTTCTACCTGGCAATGGTATCCCGATTCCATCATCTCCCAGGGAGCAGAAGGGATGGATGAAACTGCTACGGATGCCAATTCCACTGGAACCTATCATGCTCTTTACCCCCGTAGTTGGTTCAGATATGAACGGATTTTCCAATCTCAACTCACCTGTGAACAGTTCTCTCCCATCTGGGCTGGTAATTATCAAGAGACTAGTTATCCCGTTGTGGTTTTTGCTTGGACAGCGACTAATCCAACGGATGAACCCATAACCCTTAGCGTGATGTTGACTTGGGAAAATATGGTTGGTTGGTTTACCAATACCAATCAGGTACCCGAAGTCTTAATCCGGGATGATGGCAGTCCGGTTTATTCCTATCGCCCGGCATGGGAACAGAGTGAAGGGAATATTAATCGATGGGTGGAGGGAGGTGACCGGGTGGGGTTTGTACTAGATAGGCTTGCCCAATCTGATCCGCCGGCGGAAGGAGAGGGACAAATGGCGATGGCGGCTTTGGCGGATCCTAGTAATACTGAAGTCTTTTACCAGGGACGATGGCAACCCACAGGGGATGGATCGGAGGTGTGGTTTCCATTTTGTCGCGATGGTTCCCTGTCGAATCAATTGGATGAAAGTCCCGCTGGTTCTAATGAATCCATTGGGGCAGCACTGGCGGTGCGATTCACCCTCCAACCAGGGGAAACTCGCCAAATTCCATTTGCCTTAGCCTGGGATTTGCCGGTGACTGAATTTGCCACAGGTATCACCTATTACCGTCGATATACTGATTTTTTTGGATGGGACGGCGGGAATGGCTGGGCGATCGCTTCTACAGCCCTCAAGCACTGGCAACAGTGGCAGTCGAATATTATCAAATGGCAACAACCTATTTTAGACCGTAATGATCTACCTAATTGGTTTAAGTCGGCGTTGTTTAACGAGTTATATATCCTGACCGCCGGGGGGACATTATGGAGTGCAGCGGATGACCGAGATCCATTGGGTCAATTTGCTGTTTTAGAATGTATTGATTATCGTTGGTATGAAAGTTTAGACGTGCGATTATACGGCTCCTTTGGGCTGGTGATGCTCTGGCCGGAATTGGATAAGTCTGTGTTGCGAGCATTTGCCCGCGCTATCCCCACTAGTGATGCCCGCACCCGGGTGATTGGTTATTACTATACTCAAGGGATTGCCAGTCCCATCGCTGTTCGTAAGGCAGCTGGGGCAACTCCCCATGATTTAGGTGCTCCCAATGAACACCCATGGGAGAAGACAAACTATACCAGTTATCAAGATTGTAATCTTTGGAAAGATTTAGGCAGTGACTTTGTTCTGCAAGTGTATCGCACCTTTGTATTGACTGGCGGGAACGACTACCAATTTTTACAAGAGTGTTGGACTGCGATTGTAACAACCCTAACCTATCTCAAAACGTTTGATCATGACGGAGATGGGATTCCTGAAAACTCTGGCGCCCCCGATCAAACATTTGATGATTGGCGGTTACAGGGGGTGAGTGCATATTGCGGGGGATTGTGGATTGCTGCATTAGAAGCAACAGCGGCAATAGGAGAGATTTTGAAAAATCGTGGTTTATTGAACTCTGATGTCCACGTAACCACCCCACCAGAAACTTTTTTATGGACTGTGCAAGAATGGTTGACTCAAGCCCGTCCCTTTTATCATCAAAAACTGTGGAATGGGCAATATTACCAACTCGACAGTGACAGCGGTTCCACCATTGTCATGGCTGATCAGTTGTGCGGACAATATTACGCCCATTTGCTTGGATTGCCGGATATAGTACCGATGGATTGTGCTCGTATTGCCTTGCAAACGATATTTAATACTTGTTTTATCCAATTCAATGAATATTTATCCTCTGGGCAGTTCCGTCCCCAGTCCTATACATCTGTCCAAGATGCCCGTTCAGCACCCCCCTCACCTGAAGAAATTTCCCAATCCTTGCCTCCGGTTATGGTAAGACTACCCATTGGAGCTGCCAATGGGGTTCAACTGGATGGCAGTCCCGAAAACCCCAATGCTACCCATCCATTGGAAATATGGACAGGGATTAATTTTGGTCTTGCGGCTTTTCTGGTACAAATGGGTATGAGAGATGAGGCAATGACCCTAACGGCAGCGGTGGTTCAGCAAATTTATGACCATGGATTACAGTTTCGCACTCCAGAGGCAATCACAGCTGAAGGGACTTTTCGTGCCTGTCTCTATCTGCGACCAATGGCTATCTGGGCTGTGTTGCGGGAGTTTGACGCTGAAGGTGGATAAGTTATTTGGCAACTTGTTCCGTTGGTTGGGTCAGATACTCCATTCAGCAAACGGATTGGGACGCCAAGATGAGGGTAATGTTTTCGGCAAAAGCATTTAAGTGGTATTGATATTCCAGTACAATCGATTGACAAAAGATTTTTCCCATCTGAAGATGGGCTTAGGAAAAATCATAGCAGTTGAGGGGTTGGAGTGTTAATCATCCCATTGATTTAGGAGTGCATCCCATTACATCCTCACCCTAAATCCGGTTCCCTTTCTCCCAAAAGGGGAGAAAGGGTTAGGAGATGAGAGCAAACTTGCAACATTGGGATACTCTCAATTTGAGAGACATCAACACCCCCAACCCCTCTCCCAAGGGGCGAGGGGAGTCGATCCACCCCTCCGGTTCCCTCTCCCATCGGGTGAGGGCTTTCGGGGTTTTGGCTGAGAAGTTTTGTCAGTCAATCAGGACATCAACTTATTATATGAGTGACTTCGGAACAAATTGAATATGATTAAAATTGGTCTTATTGGTTGTGGCAGAATAGGGGAGCGGCACGCGCATCACATCACAAATACAAACGGTTTACAGTTAGTAGCAGTTTGTGACATTGTTCCAGAAAAAGCGAGCCAACTTGGGAAATGGTTTTCTGCACAACCCTATATTGATTTATCTGAATTATTAAAGCATGAGACAGATATTGATTTAGTGTCCATATGCACACCCAACGGGCTTCACGCAACCCAGTCCATTTTATCTCTTCAGTCTGGCAAACACGTCCTGTGTGAAAAACCCATGGCAATTAATGTACAAGACTGCGGTGCCATGATACAAGCAGCAGAACGATCTAACAAACGTTTATTTATCATTAAACAGAACCGGTTTAATCCACCAGTTGTTGCCGTGAAACAATTAATTGATCAGGGATCCTTGGGTAAAATTTATAGTGTTCAATTAAATTGTTTCTGGAACAGGGGTGAAACCTATTACGCAAATAACTGGAAAGGTACTCTGGAATTAGATGGAGGGACACTTTACACCCAATTTAGTCACTTTATTGATTTGCTATATTATCTAATCGGAGATGTAAAAAATGTGGAAGCCTATGGTGCCAATTTTCACCATCAGGGGATTATTGAATTTGAAGATACAGGGGTCGTTATCTTGAAATTTTATAATGGTGCATTAGGGACTATTCATTATACGGTTAACTCTTATCAGAAAAATATGGAGGGTTCCCTTACTTTATTTGCAGAAAAGGGTACTATTAAAATAGGCGGTCAGTACCTTAATGAATTAGAGTATCAGAACATAAAAGGGCTTGAAATTAGGGATTTACCCCATGGAAATACCCCTAATAACTATGGGGAGTATCAAGGTTCAATGTCTAATCATGATCGGGTTTATGAAAATTTAGTAGAAGTATTAGTACATGGGGGACAGATTACAACGAATATGTTTGAAGGATTAAAAACTGTTGAAATAATTGATAAAATATATTCAAAAATCCATGTAAAGTGAGGTGGGTTATGGTTTTCTCTATTAAAGACTCTGAATATAGACAATGTTCAGTCAGTTTGATGGATAATGTTGCCAACCCTGACATCACATTTGATGAAAATGGGATTTCAAATTATTTTTATGAATATAAAACTAAGCTATCTGCTCAATTAAACTCAGAAGAAAAGCAACTTCAAATCAAGAAAATTGTTGAGACTTTGAAAAGAAACGGTCGAGGAAAGCCTTATGACTGTATGGTTGGCTTAAGTGGAGGCGTTGATAGTTCTTACCTCTGTTACTTAGCTTGGAAGTTAGGATTGAGAGTATTATGTGTTCACTTTGATAATGGTTGGAACTCTGAACTTGCCGTTGACAATGTTCACAAAATCGTAGAAAAATGTGGCTTCGACTTATATACATATGTTATCAATTGGAATGAATTTAGAGATATACAAATTGCATACTTTAAGGCTGGTGTTATCGACCTTGAAGCCCCAACCGATATTGGAATTTTTAATTCATTAACTCTTATTTGCATTCAAAAAAATATTAAATATATTTTAATTGGAGATAACCTGGCATCTGAGGGCGTTGGAGTAGCTGCCTGGTCAAATAAAAATCCAAATAACTTAATTGATATCCATCAAAAATTCGGAAGTAAACCTCTAAAAGAATTTCCAATTATAATTAAAAATGGTCGCTATATTTACTATAAAAATGTATATAGTAAAATTCGTCTATTAGATTTATTTGATTATAATGTCAAGCTTGCCAAACAAACTATTATTGATGAATTTAATTGGAGAGACTATGGTGGAAAGCACTATGAATCAATATTTACTCGATTTTATCAGGGATATATTTTACCAGAAAAATTTCAAGTAGACAAACGTAAAATGCATCTGAGTAGTTTGATTTTTTCAGGGCAAATCTCTAAGGAAGAGGCTTCCCTAGAAATGAAAAATCCAATTTATCCTGAAGAATTATTACACGTTGATAAGGACTATGTAATCAAAAAACTGGGTATGACTAGTTCGGATTTTGAGGAATATATGGAATCACCAGTTTTTGATCATGGGTATTACTATAATGAACCACCAACGGGTGTCCAAGTTAGCTTAATCAGACGCGTTCTTTCCAGATTTAAACAGTTAGTAATCAATTAAACTACCCTACTTCTATCAACCCCACCATGATGAATACCCCTACTATTCTTTCCATTGGGATATCCAACGTCTCTTTTGGTGAAAGGGTTAAATTAATTCAACCTGTAAACTTGTATGGGTGTATCCTAGGTGATGATGTATTTGTTGGACCTTTTGTGGAAATTCAAAAGGAAGTCAGGGTGGGTGATGGTACCAAAATCCAATCCCATACTTTTATTTGTGAATTAGTAACCATTGGAAGAAGTTGTACAATTGCCCATGGAGTAATGTTTATTAATGATCCTTACAGAATTGGTAAACCAGCTCAAGGAGATCGATCCCATTGGTTACACACAATTATTGGTGATCATGTGACCATCGGTTCAAATGCAACTATCTTGCCTGTCACTATTTGTGACCATGTAGTAATTGGGGCAGGTTCTGTTGTAACCAGAGATATAACTTCCCCTGGAATTTATGTCGGTAATCCGGCTCGTTTTTTGCGTGATATCTAACCGATAAGGATCAACTTTTTCCAGTTATGTCCGCCTTGACAATTCCATTTGTAGACCTATACGCCCAGTACTTATCTATTAAAACAGAAATAGATGAAGCGATCGCCGGGGTGATTTCCAACTCAGCGTTTGTTCGCGGAGAGTATGTAGACCAATTTGAAGATACCTTTGCTCAACTACTTGGAGTAAATCACTGCATATCCTGTGGGAATGGAACTGATGCACTTTATATTGCTATGAAAGGTCTAGGAGTCAAACCAGGGGATGAGGTCATCACTACAGCCCATTCCTGGATATCAACTTCTGAGACGATCACTCAAGCGGGAGGGACGGTTATATTTTGTGATACGGATAACTCTACTTTTACGATCAGTCCAGATGAAATATTAAGCAAAATTACCGATCGTACAGTTGGCATTATTCCCGTCCATCTCTATGGACAACCTGCAGATATGGATCCCATTATGTCTATTGCACAAAAACATGGGCTTTGGGTCATAGAAGACTGTGCCCAAGCCCATCTGGCTCGTTATAAAGGTCAATTAGTAGGAACCATAGGACAAATTGGTACCTTTTCTTTTTATCCTGGGAAAAACTTAGGTGCCATGGGAGATGCAGGTTGTTTAGTGACTCAAGACACTAGACTGGCAAACTGGTGTTCTCTATATGCTCGTCATGGTGGTAAAGGATATCACACAATTGAAGGGATTAACAGTCGGATGGATGGACTTCAAGCCGCTATCCTTTTAACTAAACTTCCTCACTTACCAGAATGGACACGGAAACGTCAAGCCTTGGCAAAAATTTATACTCAAGAATTGAATCAATTGCCAGGTATTATAACCCCCTATGTGGGCAATAACAGAGACCATGTTTATCATCTTTATGTAATTTGTATTAAAAATCGTAATGGATTAAAACAATATCTCTCTACCCAAGGGGTTGCTACTAGCATTAATTATCCAAAAGCATTACCCTTTTATCCAGCTTATGCATATTTGAATCACCAAATCTCAGATTTTCCCCAAGCTGCTGCCCATCAAGAACAAATTCTTTCCTTGCCCCTATACCCTGAGTTAACCTTTGAACAAATTGAATATATTATCAATTCCATCAAAGGTTATTTAGTTGATAATCCTTCACCAGATCTAAAAAACTAGGCTGAACAGATATAAGCATTGGCAACAGAGGAGGTAATCTGATTGACTGACAAAACTTCTCAGCCAAAACCCTGAAAGCCCTCACCCTAGCCCTCTCCCGATGGGAGAGGGATGGATTGGCTCCCCTCGCCCCCTGGGAGAGGGGTTAGGGGTGAGGGCGTACAACTTTTGTCAGTCAACCAGGGAGGTAATAGAGAACGCATCTATTTGATTAGATATTCAATTAATTCCATAGCTTTCCGAAATTGTGGAATAGTCCATGAAATGTGCCTAATATACAGCCCCAAATTTTTAATAACTTCATGTCAGTTTCTAAAAATAAAATAATAATTACCATTTTGATCAAATAAACTATTCTCCTTAAAAAAGCTAAAACTTTGAACATCCCCCTAGCATACAAAATTGATAAATAGATGTAATTACGACAAATATAATAATGACGTAAAGGGCTGTAACTACGAAAGATTATTTTTTGACTCAGAAATCGAGTAGTTTTTGGTTCTCCAAAATTATGGATAAGAATTGCTTTTGGTACAATATAATTATGGAAACTTTTTTGATGGAATCGATGACCATACTCAATATCAATACCATCAATAAAAAAATCTCCCCTGGGAAATCCAACTTGTTTAGCAGCAGGAATAAAAATTAGAGAACCTGATGTTATGGGAGCAACGCATTCCATAATATCATCAGCGTCAGACAATTGAGAAGTAATAAATCTATCTTGGAAATAACGAACCGGTTCAATCACAGACCTAGTTCTTTGATCATAAACTTTCGGAGCAATGATGCCTACATTACTTCCATTGTCAACCAAATCAACATAAGACTCAATTAAAATTTCAAGACATTTAGATTGGGGAATACTATCTTGATCAAAGGTCCAAAGAAAGTCATATTCATCATTGATTGCTGAATTTAAAACCATCATTAGTCCATACCCGACTCCTATATTATTAGGACACCATTTGTATTGGATAATATCACTTTCATGATTAAATAAAGAATCTGGAGAATTATCCAAAACAAATATTTTATTGATTTTGACTGACTGTTCTAGTAAAGCATTTATACAGTTATATGCGGCTTCATAGTCTTGATATAGAGTAATATAGGCAATTATTTTGAATTTCATAAAAATCAATTAACTTTATTCTAAATAAATTTTAATTGCTTCATGAACAGAACCAATAAATTTGATATTACCTTTATCTAATAAAATTGCACTGGTACAAGTTTTCTGCAAGAAATCTAAGTCATGGGAAACCAGCAGTACTGTGGTGTTTGCCTGCCATAACTGATCCATTCTTTGCTTAGATTTACTCTGAAAGTGAGCATCTCCCACCGATAATACTTCATCTAGTATTAGGATATCAGGCTCAACATCGGTTGCAATAGAAAATCCCAGTCTAGCTGTCATACCAGATGAAAGGGCTTTAACTGGAATTTCTGCATATTCCTCCAGTTGTGCAAATTCAAGAATACTCGATATTTTACCCTTCATTTCTTGTTTGGAAAAGCCCAAAAGAATACCATAAAATATTATATTATCAACAACTGAAATTTCAGGTTCAAAACCACCGCCCAATTCAATTAGTGGTGCAATCTTTCCCCGCACTCTTACTGTTCCACTAGTAGGGGTGAATATTCCACAAATAATTTTTAACAATGTAGATTTTCCAGAACCATTCGCTCCGATGATTCCTACTTTTTCACCTTGGTGTATGACTAAGTCAATATTGTTTAAAATTTGTTTTTTAGAAGGACTACGATACCTACCTTGCACTAGATTTAATATGGTTTTTTTCAAGTCATAGGAAAACTCTTCCTGGGTTCTACGCCATAAAGAAACATGATCTAATCGAATAACTTCCATAATTATAATAAATCAATAAACTTCCTATACAAAGTCTTAAAACAAATCAACCCTAATAATACTAAAATAATCCCACTAAAAAAAGAACTCCAAACTAAAGATAAATCTGGTGGATTGCCCGATAGCGTAATCTCTCTTAAGCTCTGAATGATAGATACCAGTGGATTTAAGTTTAATAAAGGACGAATATTATCTGAAACGATTTCAGAAGGATAAAAAACTGGACTACTTATCCAAAGTACAAAAATAATGAGTTCATAGATGTAATGTAAGTCTCGAAAAAAAACATATAAACTACTGACAATTAGTCCAATCCCTAAACAAACAAAATTAAGGGAAACCAATGGGAATAATAGTAATAAAGCATTGAGTATATTGCTGGATGTTACCAAAGTAAAAATAATTAATAGTGGAACAGCTCCTACTATTAAGTGAAATAAATTAGCAAAAACTATCGAAACAGGAAATATACTAATAGGTATTTTTATTTTATTTAACAATGTTCCATTATTGACAATACTCAATAAAGTTTGAGCGGTACAGGATGAAAAAAAATTTACAACTACTAGACCTGTAAAAGCAGCCAAACAATAGTTAAGGATACTATTATCATAATACTGTGAAAAAGCTGCCCCAAAAATGGCAGTATAAACCCCTGTTAAAATTAGTGGGTTTAGCAAAGACCAGTAAACACCCAAGATAGAACCTCGGTAACGCACTTTTAAGTGACGTGTTACCAAGATTTCTAATAAATCAATATATCGCTTAATATCATTAATTTTTTCAAGAAAAAACACTTTGTTAAATCTCTTTGCTTCCATACCATACTCTAATCTGTAAATAAAAAAATGGAACTTATGTAAACGTTTAAATTTTAGCTTAACTAGGGTAATCAGTCAAGATAAATGGAATGAACTAGGATTAGGGATTTATAGGCTTAATTAGTCATCTTTAATCCTATGTAAATTTGTTTGCTCAATGCTTACGAAACATGACTTTAAGTCTACTTACATAACACTATCTTTCGTTACTTTCATTCTTAAAAGAACGTACTAATAAGATTGATTTAACTGCATAAAGTGAAGCTGTTCAACTTTATAACTTAGGTTTAACATTTAGTATAATGATAAACCTTGAGAATAAAACAACGTTAATTATTCGTTTCACTAAGGCTGTTGATTTAATCTATTTGTTTAAATCCTCCATGGGGGATTCATTCTGATGCGGGGAAGACCGAACAGGGCTTTCAAGTAGACTAGTCACCGCCCGGGTCAATAATTGCGGATCCATGAATAAAACCTTAGAATTATCATTTTCTCCTATTTTGGAGTTTGCATCCACATACTGTTGAGCAATTAAAAACTGCATTACCTCTCGACCATGGGGATGTTTATCAAGTAAATCTGCCAACCTTTTCACTGAATCAGCTATCCATTCTGTTTGCGAGTCTTTAACTAATCTCTCAGCCTGAGCCTTTTTAACTAATGTTTCCCTGGCGAGGGAAGTAACCCTCCCTTCTTCCATTTGTTTTTCCACAGCTGGTGAAAAAAGTATATTTTGGATATCTACCCGTGTCACCTTTACTCCCCACTCTTTTGTAGTAATTCCCATTTGGTTTAATACAGTCGTTTTAAGCGTATCACGGGAAGTCAGCACATCATCCAGTTCCATTTGGCTGATTTCGGAGCGGATCGTGGTTAACACTAGGTTCTTCAGTGCTAGTTCAATATCTTCAACGTTGTAGTAAGCATCATGAAGATTGATAATCTGCCAGTACATGACCGCATCGACACGAATCTGGGTACTGTCTTTGGTAATACAGGGTTGAGGGTTTATGTCAAGAACTTGTACTCGAGTGGAATCTTCCAGAACTAGGTTATCGATGATAGGGATAATGAAATTTAGCCCGGGTTCAAGGGTTCGATGATATTTTCCAAATCGTTCTATCAGAACAGCGGTTCCTTGATTAACAATTTTTTGAGAAGTGATAGTGTAACCAATCATGGTGAGTAAAAGTATTAATAATGTTGGATCCATTTTGACCTCTGAAATCGGATTGTTCTTTTTCCCTCCTTAGATTACCGCTTCCATCCCAAAATGCACCTTAAAGCTGAATCTTGGCGAATATCTTTTTATTTTTCTGAGTCTAGACAGGGAGATAGTTTGATGTACGGAATAGGATATGGGTAAATTGGATATGCTAAGTATCTATGGTGGATTCTTAATTAATACTGATTATGACTATAAATTAGGTTGCAATGAATAATACAATTTTTTGATGATTAATTGATAAATGGATCGTAGAGCTGACTACAGAACTTATTCAGAATAGGCGCAAAGAAAATGGCTGAATCAGAGAAAATTCCAGTGGGGATTGTTGGAGCATCTGGATATGGGGGCATTCAACTGGTGCGGATGTTATTGGATCACCCAAAATTAACCATCGCCTACTTAGGGGGTGATAGCAGTGTGGGACAATCCTATGCTGAACTATTTCCTCACCTTCATCCATGGATCCATCAGTCAATAGAAGCAGTGAATTTAGAGAGAATTGCCGATTGTTGTCCTATTGT
>CAIUCS010000160.1 GCA_903897715.1 uncultured Synechococcales cyanobacterium | reverse complement strand
TGAAGTCACGGGCTATCGCGCAAAATCCTTTAATAATATTTCCAAGTTCCGGCGTTCCAATCAGGTGTATTTGGTGCCCTACGATAAGCTTTCCCAGGAGTATCAACGGATTCACCAGCAGGGTGGTGTGATCGCCAGTATTACGGCTGTTTAGCCGCAGATTGCTAGACGCACTTACACACTTTTGCATAACTTTTTAGGAGACAGGTTTCAATGTCAATGCTGGAACTGTGGCCCACGAGTGGCCTAGAGGAAATTCAAACCGTCATTCGTGCGGTTTACAAGCAAGTGTTGGGCAATCCCCATGTGATGGAGAGTGAGCGCTTGGTGACGGCAGAGTCCCAATTGTGCGATCGCTTAATCACCGTGCGCGCCTTTGTTGGTGCGGTTGCCAAATCTGATTTCTATCGGACGCGCTACTTCGAGTCCTGCGCCCCCTACCGTTTTGTGGAACTCAACTTCCTACATTTGCTCGGTCGGGCACCTCAGGATCAACGGGAAGTATCCGAGCATATTGTCCGAGCCGTTGCAGAAGGCTACGATGCTGAGATTGATTCCTACCTCGACAGCAGTGAATATCAGGCTGCCTTTGGTGAAAATATTGTGCCCTACTACCGCGGCAGGATGAGCGAAGCAAATCCCAAGCAACTGGGCTACAACCGGATGTTTGTACTTGATCGAGGGGCATCCCAGATCAGCAGTTCCGTTAAAGCGTCGCAGTTGGTTTATGCCGTTGCCACCAATAGTGGCAACAGGATTAAGCCCTCCTCTGCAACAGTGATTGGCTCCGGTACTGAAAAGCAGTTCAAGATTGTGGTGACGGGGTCGAAGTTCGACGGACCTCGTCGCATCAGCACCACGGAGTATATCGTTCCAGCCAGCAAGATGACTCCGCAGATCCAGCGGATTAACCGCACCTCTGGCAAAATTGTCAGCATTACCGAGATTTCGTGATTGCCAATCGGGAGGACAATGCCCACCCGATTACAGCCTTTTATTGACCATTTTTCTGAACACAACATAACACTCAATTTAGGAGACATTTACTATGGCACTTTGGATCGAAGCAGAGTCCGTTGAACTGCGCCCCAATGCGACAGAGGACGATTTGCAAGCCGTCATCCGCGCAGTCTATCGGCAAGTGTTGGGCAATGCCCATGTCATGGATAACCAGAGGCTCATCAGTGCCGAGTCCCAGTTGCGCAATGGCGATATTACCGTCAAAGATTTTGTCCGAGCTGTAGCGCAGTCTGATTTGTACCGCTCTCTGTTTTTTGAAACTTCTTCTCCCTATCGTTTTGTTGAATTGAATTTCAAGCATTTGCTGGGTCGTGCCCCGCAGGATCAAGCCGAGATTTCGGAGCATGTGCAAACGTATAACAGCCTTGGCTACGAAGCCGAGATTGATTCTTACCTCGCTAGCGACGAATATTATCTGAGTTTTGGTGAAAATGTTGTGCCATCCGCCCGTGGCAATCGCACCCAAACAGGCATCAAAAATGTTGGCTTCAACCGTACTTTTGCGCTAATGCGCGGTTTTGCGGCCAATGATGTGGGTAAATCAGCAAAGCTGATCAGCGACTTGGGCAGCAATTTGCCGACCAAGATTGTGGCTCCAGCAGGAGGTTCTGGTGCTTCCAGCAGTCGGGGTAAGCGGTTCCGGATTGCGGTTTCTAAAGCCAATTATGGTCCCCGTGTGACCCAAAGTGCGGCGACTTTTGAAGTGGGATATAATCAGCTATCTCAGAAAATCCAAAATATTCAGAAGACAGGTGGCAAGATTCTCAGTGTTACTGAGGTCGCTTAGGGCGATTGATCGATTGTTTGCGTTCGTGTGGGAGTGTCAGTTGAGCGATCGGAAAGCGTGACAACGGCACAGCTCAATTCTGTTTGAAGTTTGTAGTAATCGCAGGTATCGACTATGGCGACTACCGGATACGATGATCGGATCTTGCTGATTGAGGTCAGCGGCTTATGTCAGCCCCACGTTATGCCAACCAGCCATTACACGTTCAAAGTCCCCTATCGATCGCTGGCTCGCACGCTTCAATTTATCAACCACAAAGGGGGTAAGGTTGTGCGAATCGAGTCTCGTTCTTTATCGCTTCCAATTCAGGGATGCTGGAACAGTTCTGGATCGTTGGAAGATCGAGAAGTTGATGAGATAGATGCACAACCCTTGCCTGCAGTTGAGGCTGATCTGGGCAAATCTACACTGCCTGAAATGATTTTGGTGGATAGCGAAGATCAAGCATCTGTCATCCCAGAACTGGTAGAATTCGCTTCACCATTCGTCGCCAAGTCCGAAGTTCTGGAATCACCCAGGCTACCAAGACTGGTCAGATTCTTCTTGGAAAAACTGAATCGTCTCTCACAGCGGAAATCAACAGGTTGATGGATATTACGGAGTTTGTGGCACATTCGATTGGACACTGGCGATCGCAGCGCAGTGCCCACCATTTGGCGTTTGGTCATTTTGAAGCCGTCCAGTCTGAGATTGATATTGTTTCGCTCTCAGCGGATGATCCAGCCGTGATCGACCTCTGCAAGTCCTATAATGTCGATCCCCAAACCGTGGTTTCTCCCTTCCGCATGAGTTGGGAAGGTCAGTCGGACTGGGAGGACAGTGCAGCGGTTATAGGGACTTGTGTCTTGGTGCCGATTCCTGATCCACATCAGTCCAATCGGGGCAAGCTCCTGCGCGATCAAGGGTATGCCGAAGAGATTGCGGCGATCGGCGACTATCAACTAACAGAAGACGGCACCTTTGTCCTGATTACGGCTTACGATCGCGCTGCTGCCGAAGAAAAAATCTGGTTTGTCAATCCCAATGTCCGTTGTCGGGTGTCTCTGATCAAAACCAGTGCTGGGACAGGCGTTGTGACTGCATCATTTTCTTCAGAGATTCGTCAGGTGACTAAAGGGTAACTGGTTGATGGTTTGAACTAGTTTATTTTTGTTCATGTTTGATTGTTCTAGGTTTGTTGTTTTCTTTATATTATCGACTCCCGTGTATTCATCTGAAGTCACATCTAATGATTTGATTGCCCTGGCGCGCTGGATGTCAGGAGATTTTAGCAACGTGAAACAGGCGCTGGAAAACTCCAAAGACTACGCCCATATTCATGTCTTTTTTCGTCCTTTACCATACGAATTTTTTTCGGGAATCGGACTTTATTCAGAGCAGGTTTATGACTATGATTTGTGGAGTCCCTATCGGCAGGGAGTGCATCGTTTAGTTGATCAGGGTGAACAGATTTATATCGAAAACTACAGCTTAAAAAGCCCTATGCTCTATGCCGGATCGGCACGGGATTTGAATATTCTTCAAACGATTACACCAGACTGCATTGAGCGTCGTTATCACTGCTCTATGGTTTTCAGGCGAGAAGGCGATCGCTTTCTGGGTGGTGTTGAACCTGGAAACCGTTGCTTAATTGAAAAGAATGGTTGCCAGACTTATTTAGATAGTTATGTTGAAATCACCGAAACCACCTGGGTCAGCCTGGATAAAGGCTTAGATGTAAACACACACCAACAGGTTTGGGGATCGGCTTTTGGTCCGTTACGGTTTGAAAAACGGGAGAGTTTTGCCCATGAAGTCCCAACTATTGCCTGATCTTGCTCCGACGTGTCCTGAATCCGTTGAACATAAGATGCTGCCCCCCGAAGCGCAGAAAAAAATGCAGTGCTGGATTCGCAGTCGTCATCTCATTTGTTCAGGCAATTTCTTTGTGTTTGAAACGGTAGACTATGGTGCAATTGTCCGGTTTTCTGAGTGTGTTTCGGCACTAGGAGGAACACTCATTTCAGTTGAACCAGTTGACAAAATTTGGATGGGCGGACATCGACAGGTGCTTTTGTATCGTGCCAGAGCCAGTTTGCATACTCCCCATCATGCCTTAAACCAATACTGGTTAAAGTATGGTAGTTTTCGCTCTCGCTTTGATCTTCAAGAGTGAACTGGGCATCACGCCTGAAAAGGCTGGGATATTGGGTTGAACAGAGAGCGGCAATCCTTTCGATTTCTCGAATGACTTTTTGAAGGAATTATCAACAATCTCATGGGACTTACAACAATGAATCCGGGTTTAATGGCGGCGATCGCCTATGGCATCCTTGCCATTGTGGGCGGTATTCTAGGCTATATTCAAGCACAAAGTAAGATTTCACTATTTGCGGGCTGCGGCTGTGGCATTCTTTTGCTGATGAGTGCCCTGCTACAATTTCAGGGGCAGTCTTGGGGGCTGACAATTGCAGTCGGTGTCACGGTGGTATTGCTGTTGGCGTTTATGATGCGATGGCTCAAAACGCGCAAATTTATGCCTGCTGGCTTGATGTTGATTTTAGGACTGCCGACCTTGGGGCTGATTATTAACCAACTGGTCATTCGCTAAAGTGATCAACCGCTAACCGGATCCATTTGGCAATCTAACTGATTGAGACGGTAACCCCGACTGTGAACCGTCTCAATCAGATCTTCCGGCGCTCCGGCAGCTTTGAGCTTCTGGCGCAACCCTCGGATATGCACCTTGACCGTATGTTCTTCCGGGGGAGATTCTAATGACCAGACATGTTCCAGCATCACACTTCGACTGAGAACACGGCGACCATTGTGCAATAGCAATTCTAAAAGAGAATATTCTTTGGGCGTTAAATGAATCGGATTTTGCCCATACCTCACTTCACAGGT
Source organism: uncultured Synechococcales cyanobacterium (assembly GCA_903897715.1). Classification (GTDB taxonomy): domain Bacteria; phylum Cyanobacteriota; class Cyanobacteriia; order CAIUCS01; family CAIUCS01; genus CAIUCS01. The sequence continues at coordinate 1,043 of CAIUCS010000160.1, read as the reverse complement.
ACTAGGGTTGAGGTGCAGTTTACCCCATTCTAAAGCTGGGGATGCAGTCTGGCTAGCCCGACGCAACAAGGCGCGAATTCGAGCAAAGAGTTTTTGCAAATCGATGGGTTTGATCACATAGTCATCTGCTCCCACATCTAGCCCGTTAATTTCATCATTGATTGTGTCACAGGCGGTGAGCATGAGGATGGGCAGGGTGTACCCGTGGGTACGCAACCGCTGGCAGAGGCTGATGCCGTCTAGTTCTGGCAACATGACATCGAGCAAAAGTAAATCATAATCCAGTACAGTCACATGATCCCATCCGGCTTCCCCATTTGTGGCAATATCAACGACATAACGTTGATCTGTCAGCGCTTCTGCCAGGGTTTCTGCAAGACGGACATCATCTTCAACTAAAAGGATCCTCATAGCAACCAAAGTTGAGAAGGGCTAAATGCAATGGCTTGCAGGACTACCAATTCTTGGACAGTCTGCACTTTATTGAACATCGCGTTCCAGGAAATTGAGAGCCAGCCTATGGGGAATGAGTATTGAGCAAACCCACTTTAGGTTGGTTCAGTTTCCAGCACCATGGCATTTACTAACTCAATTCCAAGTTTACTAGAATTGGATCCTAAAATTCTGAGTTTAGTTGGATTAGAAAAAATATTTCCTACCACAGCTTTGAATCCATTCGGGCAAATAAATATAACAGAATATCAAGATTTATTACTTTCACTCATTCTTTCCGTTATCTTTACTGTTCTTTGACCGATTTCTTTACTCCTGATATGGGATTCTTGAGTCCTAGAGGTGTTTGAGATGACTCAATTCCTCTGATTTAGCTGTGTTACTTGTCTGGAGATACTTTAGTAATGCCATTTGGACCAGCGTCGCGCCTAGGGGTGAGCTTATTTGATGAAACCCCTCCCGTTGAGTGGGTGCCCGGTCGCTCACAAGAAGAAGCCGAAACCATCATTCGAGCCGTCTATCGGCAGGTGTTGGGCAACGCCTATGTGATGGACAGTGAACGCCTCACCGTGCCGGAATCGCAGTTCAAG
>CAIUCS010000159.1 GCA_903897715.1 uncultured Synechococcales cyanobacterium | reverse complement strand
CTCATCGCACCCGACCAGCACTCCGCCATCTCAGTTTGCGTTTTGTAGCAATGCTCTTCGGCAAGTACGAAACCTCTCCCAATCCGTGATCCGTGGCTGGCGGCGTGCCTTGGTATTCACCTGGGGAGCGAGGCTGCCAGTCGCCGCTTTACGCTTGAGCCACAAGTCGATGGTGTTACGACTGATGCCAAAGACGCTACTGGCTTCCCTCTTCCTCATCCCATCCAGTTCGATGGCGTCGATGACTTTCTGGCGCAAATCAAGACTATAGGGTTTAGGCATGGTACGCAAGGGGAAGGGTCTATATTTCTAGCTTACATCCTAACCAATATGGCTACAAGTATAAAAATCAACGTAGAGTTTGGTACCTCGGCAGATCATTAGTCCGGCAGCCAAAGGCACGACAACACCAAATAATGTCATCTGAAATGCAGATGTGATCCCGGGCTGGGTTGCTAACCGTGCCTCTAAATAAGATCCCAGCATAGTGGTAGAACCAAATACAATAACCTTGCTGCCATTGAGATTACCCCGTCGCCAATGGGGAATTACACCGACTAAACTTACTAAGCCCACCACGATCAGTGTCATTGCAACTGCTGATTTAGTGGGGATACCCATTACACAGACTAACATTGGTAATGCCAACACTGAACCACCACTCCCCAATAACCCCAAACTTGCGCCGATGGCGATCGCCAACAGATGCCCTAATACGCATATCATCAGTTCACCTAAATTAAGACTAACGCTGACCACTATTACGGTCATAGAGCAACCGACCTAAGAGCATTCCCATGGCGCAAGTATTGGTTACCCCGGTAAATACCACCCTGCCCCCACAAAACCACTGAGTAGAAAGCCCCAAGGGGAAACCATAAGTCCCATAATTGTCCCTGACGTAACCAGGAGGTCAGCGACTATCTGCACTTGACGAAACAAATTAAGGGCGGATTCTGGCTTTTAGTCAAAGGATAGGCTGCCACTTTCCATGCTGACAGACCGCCTTGCAACTGGGTCACATTGGTAAAGCCCATGGATATCAACTGAGAGGCTGCCCGGTCAGAACGCATACCCGACTGGCAATACAGCAATAGGCGTTGTTCACGTAATAGATTAATTTTGCTGGGGTCGAAAATAGACAGGGGATGGGAAACAGCTCCAGGAATTGATTCAATTGTAAATTCCACTGGTTCACGCACATCAATTAAAACCACATACTGGGAATGATCAAGCCATTGTTTCAGGGTAGGTGCATTCATCAAATGGCTGGTTCATAGAGGTTCACTTACTGCATCAAATTTTTCATCAGCAGTAGCGGTGATCTTCTCCCCAGCCTTTCCACCTTCCGGTGTAGATCCCTCATGTCCTGAAGTATTGTTGTGTTTGTTCCATTCAAAACCAAGAATGTTTAGCCCTTCGTTCAGGATATTTAGAGCCGTATTTATCATTGAGTAATATAGTTAAGCTTTTAAGTATAAGTTAAATTAAGTCCCTTGAATTTTTTCCCCATTGTCAGTACGATCTACCTTCAATGGAATTGGCTTCCATAGGCGAGAGGTGGTAAAAAAGAGGGTAATTCAATGAAAGGTTACACGACTGAGCAATTAGTTGAAATAGTAATCAAAGAGCAATCTGCTTGCTTAAAAGGCGATCGACTGAACTTACATATGGAGGTGGGTTCCCCTTTCATTGATCGTTTCAT
>CAIUCS010000158.1 GCA_903897715.1 uncultured Synechococcales cyanobacterium | reverse complement strand
GACCCGTTTTGCCTCGCTTACCATTTCAGCAGTTAAATCAAAGCCATATAGCTCTAAATTATCCCCAGTTAAATGCCGTAAAAAAGAAGCAGGTCCACAACCAGCATCAATTACTGACTTTGCCCCAGAATTTATAATGAGCTCTCGTAATAAATTTATATGTACTGGTGGATAAGGGGCATTTTCGCCGTAATAGTCCCTATAGTAAGTTTCTCCCCATGTCGAATAACAACGCTGGACGTTTGTTTCTACTTCAGATTTTGAGTCACTCATATTAAATCTTTTGACTTAAAAAAGCCCTGATAGTATATTTAGTACTTGGTTCTTGCAAACGTGTCAGGGTTTGAATTTCAAAACCTGCCCTACTGGCAAGAATGGCTGTGGATGCCACGCTGAATATGTGTAAATGTTCAATGGTAAACTCTTCTCGGTCACATCCATATTTACTTGCTACTTCCCCGTCTGGAACTTCTACGTATACAAAACCACTAGGTTTTAGCCAGTGATGAACTCGTTGGAGCATCGTAATTGGATCAATTACATGTTCTAACACTTTATTTAGGGTAACAATATCAAATTGACTGGTTGCCTCAATAGACATAAAATCTCCACAGATACCAGTCACACCTATTGTATCGTTGTAATGGGCTACGCATCGCCAATCGGGATCAATTGCAGTACAACTCCATCCTGCTCTGTGGACAGCGTGGGGGAACACCCCCAACCCAGAACCAATATCTAAAACAGATGGAATAATGCCCATGTCTAACCACCTAGATGCAAATCTCTCCACGGCAAGGAAGCGACCTGTATTATCGGATCGTTCCGGAGGAAGATTAATGATTCGCTCAAAAGTGGCTGTCATGGAAGCATTATTTCCATAAGTTGCTTCTAAATAATGACCATCATAACTGGTTAAAACCTTCATCTCATGGGTAGATATGAAATGACCAGATGGTAGAAATTGCCAGACTTCCCGATGATAGGGTTCGTCTTGGGAACGGATATATGGTATTTCAACAGAGGGTGGGTTGCTATAACTAAATACTAAACGGGAGTCCATATCTCCTGTAATAGGGCAAAAATTCGGCTTCAAAGAACTCATAGTGCTATGGCTTTCCCAATTTTTTCTAGATGTTCAGGGTTATCAAGCCAGGCAACAATAGTCAATGGTTCATCAGCTACATAGTTCTCAAATTCAGGTTCATGTCCTTTTTCTACTAACAGAATAAAGTGACGATTCACTCGATTTTTTACCAATACAGTCCGCAATCCAAATCCGGATAATCGCCCATTAGTGGACGGAGTGGCATAAAAACCCCAAACTTTGCGAGCTACATCATACTCGCCTCCTTTTTCAGTAACTAAGGTCACTTGTTCGTCAGCATTCAATTCTAATGTACCACAATCTCGAATAATACCTTTCTTATCAAAACCCACTTCAAATTCTCTTGGGGGTTGTTTAGTAAATAACTTCATGTTTTTCAATTCCATTAGTTGATTATAAAATTCGGCAAGTACCAAACCCCGTTTTCATTTTTCTGCCATATACTCAGGTTGCGGAATTTCTCGGCAACAGACATCAGATAATCTTTGCTGACTCCGGTAAATTGAGCAAATGTTTCAATATCACCATGGGGTGTTTCATCTCCCAACTGTCTGATGATTTCTAAAGCCTGTTCTCTAGTCATACGTTCGTTACGTATTTCCAGGGAGAGATTATCGTAGGTACGGGTAAAGCCAAATTTATACCATTTCAGCCAGTGATGTAAAGAGATAAAATCATCATCAATATCTGCATAATTAAAATAACCTGTTCGTGGTCCGTTCGTATCTGATTCAAACCCATGTTGAACGGCTACTGCTTTGGAAGTTTCAGGATCCCATTGTAGATAGTATCCTAAAAAAATTGCACGAACCCCTGCTTGTTGTAGTTCTTGGTCATCAGGTCCAAAATATGGAGTAAGATCTGCCCTCGTGAAACTATCTCCAACCCAGTCAATGGCTTTTGTACCATGGGTTACCCCATAGGTTCGCATCCAATCGTTATCTAATGTAAAACCAGTATCAGCCTCCCTTTTGTTCCCATACTCAAATGCTGAATTTTCCCCCCATATGACCAATGGGATACGAAAACGACAGGCTATGGTTAAGGGAATATTGAATAAAGCTAGATGCATGGGTATGGCAGTAGATCCCAATTGTTCAAAAGCTTTAAGCATGAACCGAGCTTCCACATCTGGATTGATTGAATAATCAATGTGATCTACGCCAAGTTGAATCAGATTATTAAGATTACGTTGTCCAATAGGTGTGCGTCCAGGTGGTCGCCATGTGACGGCAAGGGGCTTGAGCCCCAACTCTAAACATTGAATTGTCTGCCATGTGCTATCTTTTCCCCCTGAAACTGGTATGAGGCAATCATAGCCAGAAGAACGAGATTTGGCATCTTCAACTACCTTTTTTAATTGTTCTTGACGTTGATTCCAATCAATTATTTTCTTGCTTTGATGGTTACGGCATGCATTGCAAATACCGTCCTTATCTAAGATAAGGTTAGGACGAGTATCAGGAAGTACACAGCTTTGACACCATTTCATTGAATTGCCCATGATTAATTAACTAAGTTGATTAATTTCCCAAAAACTCTATGCAGACTCCAAAGCTAGGGTAGTTCTAAAGACGATCAAGGGAGTAAAAACTGTAAAAGTATTATAAACTTTTATTTGTAATTTGGCATTGGACAGTTAAGACGTGAGATGGAACCGACATTCCGCAGGTTGACAAAAAAATATTTGGGGCGGATGAGGTAAGCTTAGGGCAAATTATGGGATTCTGCATTGAAGATAGATAATCTGGATCATTTGGGGTTGGTAGCGGTCATTATCGATGAGATGGGTCTTGGTGGAGGTGTCACGGACGAGATTCTGCCCGCTCATCCGTTGAACCACATAAGCCCAGGGCAAGTGTTGAAAGCGATGATTTTGAATGGGTTGGGGTTTGTCAGTGCGCCGCTGTATCTGTTCAGCGAGTTTTTCGAGAGGAAACCAATTGATTTTGTCTATCCAAAAAACCAGTCGTTCATAATTTAATGTACTGGTTGACTGACAAAAGTTGTACGCCCTAGCCCTCTCCCAGGGAGTGAGGGGAGCCGATCCACCCCTCCGGTTCCCTCTCCCATCGGGAGAGGGCTT
>CAIUCS010000157.1 GCA_903897715.1 uncultured Synechococcales cyanobacterium | reverse complement strand
TGGAGTACCTAGCTTTGTAGCGGAGTGGCTACTTGACAAGATCGTCCCTGGAGATGGTGTATTGACACTAGAAGAATCCGAAAAGGTCAATACTTTCGTTCGGAAAGCATTTCCCCGTAAGGATGATCACAATGTGCTTGGCTTTAAGCTTACACAGGGAGAAGTTTTAAAACTGATTGCGCTGATTCAGGTACGTGTCAAACTGGAGCGATCTGGGGATCGTATTCCCGAACCAATTGCTCAGATTCCATCTTTAAATATTACCGAGTGTCGCATCGGAGTTGATCTAGTTGAACGCCATGAAAACTTATTGCGGCAAGGACTATGGGGGAAAGTTTCACTTTCTATGCAGCCCGATGGAGCGATAGAGGTGATTGATTTCGATCCATTTCAATGCTCAACCATTAATTTAGTAGAGTATGCCAGGGCGCGATCGCAGTTTACAACTGAGCAATGGCGCGATTTAATGTTTTGCTCCATGGGATTTAATCCAGAACTTTCTGCCTATAGTAACACCGCTAAAAGTTGGGTGTTAGCAAGATTATTACCTCTAGTTGAGTCCAACTATCACATGATGGAATTAGCGCCAAAAGGAACAGGGAAAAGTTTTATATTTGAAAATATAAGTAATAAAGTTGCACTCATTAGTGGCGGTAAAGTTACACCCGCCCGTTTGTTCATTAATGGCAAAAACAAAGAAATTGGATTGCTTGGTCGCCATGATGTGGTTGTACTTGATGAAGTTCAAAGCCTCACCTTTGAGAATCCTGATGAAATCATTGGACCACTTAAAAATTATTTAGCAAGTGGTCGTTACAATCGCTCAGGATTTGCAGATATTTCTAGTGATTGTTCCCTAGTGATGCTTGCCAACATTGAACTTGATGAACAATTACGCCCTCGCAATGAATTCCATCTACTGCAAGACTTACCTAAATTTTTCTCAGAAACAGCTCTGCTCGATCGCTTTGCTGGGATTTTGCCAGGGTGGGAAATTCCTAAATTTAAAACTGAGGCGATTGCTCAGCATGTGGGACTCAAAACGGACTTCTTTGGTGAAGCATTATTAGCATTACGTCGAGATAATCGGTTTGCCTCTTATGTCAATCAACATACACATTTTGATAAACATACAACCATTCGCGACCAACAAGCCATCCAGCGATCGGCATCGGGCTTCCTCAAAATTCTCTATCCCCATCTCGAACTGACCCTCATGGACTATCAACGTGACTGTCTCGAACCTGCTATTCGTCTCCGTCAAACCGTCCACGAACAGTTGTATTACCTTGATGATGAGTTTAAGCAAAATGGCAAGATTATTTATGCTGAAGTGAAATGAATTCATCTCAATGTATTACAGGCGATCGCCCAATTTATCTTGATTACCACTCCACAACACCAGTTGATCCGCGTGTAGCTTCCGTAGTTATGCAATATATCCTGACAGAATTTGGCAACTCCAGCAGTATTGATCATATTTACGGAGACAGAGCCGATGGTGCAGTCAAACAATCCGCCAAACAAGTGGCCGATTTAGTTGGAGCCTTATATAGAGAAGTAATTTTTACATCTGGTGCTACCGAAAGCATTAATCTAGTGCTGCAAGGATTACCTAACTCCCATAAGCGCAAAATTGCCCTATTACCCATAGAACATAAAGCCATTCTTGATACTTGTACTGCCCTAACTAAAAAGGGAATTGTCGAGATGATCTTTTTAAGAATCGATCGCCAAGGCAAACTAGACCTCGAACATCTAGAAACAACTTGCTCTCAAGGCATGGATTTAATTTGTGTGATGGCAGCCAATAACGAAATCGGCACGATCTACCCCATTCAAGCAGTCGGGGCGATCGCCCAAAAATATAACATTCCCTTCCTTTGTGACGGTTCCCAAGCAGTGGGTAAAATCCCCATTGACTTTACTGAATGGGGAATTACCTACCTGGCAATTTCAGGACATAAACTCTATGCCCCCAAAGGCATAGGTGCATTAATCGTTAAAAAAGGGCATTATCTCGAACCCATAATTCACGGCGGCGGTCATCAGAAAGGAATGCGATCCGGAACACTCAACGTGCCAGGTATAGCTGGACTAGGCGAAGCCTGCCGCCTACGGCAGTTAGAAATGGTAGAAGACGAAACAGCAATTGCCACCAAACGCGATCGCCTACAAACTCTCCTACAAGAAAGCATTCCCGACCTGGTCATCAATGGCGATCTCACAAATCGTCTTGCAGGCAACCTTCATATTTCCATCCCAAGTATCCCCAATAAAGCAATTATCGCTAGAATCCGTGATCGTCTTGCCATCTCCACGGGTTCCGCTTGCTCCTCCGGCATAGAAAACCCCTCCCATGTTTTGCAAGCGATCGCCCTACCTGAACACCTCATTGAAGGAGCCTTACGGATTAGTATGGGTAAATTCACCACAGATAAAGAGTGCGATCGCGCTTCAACTATTTTGACTGAAGCAGTTCATCAAGTGCGCCAAATCCTTGCTTGATTTCAACGGTAAAATCGATTAATAGATCAAATGGCACCTGAGCATCCTTATACTGCTATCAGCGACCAGAGTAACCGTTCACACCAATCACAATGAAGCCAACAGTGCCTTGAGAAGGAGGTTTGGGGAATATTCGGAATTTCTTCAAAATCAACTCTCCCGGCTTTCTCAATCTTTCTTAGAAAGAGACGTTTTCCCCATTAAACCAAACACCTAAAAACGCTTTAGAAAATCTGAGATAGTCCTGTAGTTGGGTTTTCCCATCTTTTCGGTTTTTTTTCTTACACTCTACGATAATATACGCATCATCTTCTTGTCATTTGTCATCGGTAAAAACCGCACTATCAACAAGATCTTCCTTTTTAATGTCTGACGGTCTGACTTTTACTCGAAACTGTGGACGTGTTTGAATATATTCACTCGGACAATTATAGTCTTCAACCAATTGCTTAAAAAACCTGAACCGCCTCAATTTCTTCTGGGGTGGCTTTCACTTCTTGTTTTGAGATGAAATCTATGATGTGCCCTTCTCGAATTTCCATATTCTCACATTTCCCTTAGTGTATTATTTTACCGAGACTTTTACAGGTGAAGCCCTAACGACCAAGCTCACTAGCGGCAATGATGCCCATCGGAATTGCCGTTCGGTGCAGCGCCTTGTTAGCCGTTAACTTCATCGTTTGATCGCCCGAATATTCTTCGCACGCCCTTCGAGCTTCTTGGCTTCCGCTGACCGATTTGTGGCGCGATAGAGTAATGCAAGACTCTCAAGGTTCGTGGCCACGTCGGGATGGTTCGGTCCCAGCGCTTTTTCAAGGATGTCCAGCGAGCGTTTGTAGAGCGGCTCGGCCTTGGTGTAGTTGCCCTGGGTGTCGTAAAGCTTAGCCAGATTGTTCAGGCTCGTGGCCACGTCGGGATGGTTTGGTCCCAGCGCTTTTTCCGAGATGTCCAGCGAGCGTTTGTAGAGCGGCTCGGCCTTGGTGTAGTTGCCCTGGGTGGTGTAAAGGTTAGCCAGATTGTACAGGCTCGTGGCCACGTCGGGATGGTCCGGTCCCAGCGCTTTTTCCCAGATGACCAGCGAGCGTTTGTAGAGCGGCTCGGCCTTGGTGTAGTTGCCCTGGGTGTCGTAAAGCACAGCCAGATTGTTCAGGCTCGAGGCCACGTTGGGATGGTTTGGTCCCAGTGCTTTTTCAAGGATGTCCAGCGAGCGTTTGTAGAGCGGCTCGGCCTTGGTGTAGTTGCCCTGGGTGTAGTAAAGGTTAGCAAGACTGTTCAGGCTCGTGGCCACGTCGGGATGGTTCGACCCGACATTCTTCTCAGCGACCTGCAAGGCTGCCTGCGCTACCATCACCGCTCGACCGTACTGTCCAGCGCGATAAAGCTCCACAACCTCTTGAATGAGCGTTTTCCACTCTATCCCTGCGCCTTGAGCAAACACCTGGCTGGTGGGCAAGCACAGCATGAAGGTCATTATCATTGCGACGTAGGATCTTTTCATTCGTGGTTCCTTCTGAGACGGCTAACTAGGTGTTATGCGGCGGGTCGCCGTATAACAAACCGGACAAAAGTACGCCGAAGTCATGATGACTCAACGACTTTAGACTAGTTTACCCCAGGTTAGCGGGGAAGCAAAGGCGGCATCGGCAAATGGAGGGTTTGGCAGCCTAACACACTGGTTTTTTCTTGGATAGGCAACGGCTTAGGCATTTGTAACAAAATATTACGACTGCATAACACGCTGGCAAGGTTTCCGTAAACGACGTTTTAACTGGTCTAGTAACTTTATAACCATTTTGGTAGTCGGCTCAGGAGCGGGCTATGAGTGATTCTGCACCCAAGCAAAAATTTCTAGATCAACTACGGGACATCCTGTTGAGAATCTTCTAATAGTTGATGAAAATCACTACCATTATATTTGGATGTCTGTGGGCTGGCGTAAAAGCGATCGCATTAACGGTATTACAGTCTATGTCCGCATCCGTGATCAGAAATGTTGGATCGAAGAGGATTG
>CAIUCS010000156.1 GCA_903897715.1 uncultured Synechococcales cyanobacterium | reverse complement strand
TTTACTGCATTTATTTATAGCGTGTTAATGATTACCCATGTACTCCTTTGGTTATCAATGGGGGTAGTGATGGCTCCAACCTTTATCCTGCTATTGTTGGCTATGGTATGCCTGGGGATCAATGGTTGGGCAGTCATTAATCCTAATAGCTTGATGATTAGAGTCCAACCGATTTTTACTAAGGTATTGATTATGTTGCGTATCCCGGCTTCCTTAGGTGATTTCCATCGTCTTTCCTTAGCCCCCGATTTAATCACAGTTGATCCTAAAAATGGCTCTTAAGCCCATCCCCATAGGATGGGTTATGGTAAATTTAAGTGGAGCTAACATAGGGTATGGGACAGTTCTAAACGGATCTAAAACCAAGGTCAGCCCGCCTTGGCTGGCATTCCAAGGATGGGGAAAGATTCATGGTTTCTTCAAGTCGAAGAGAATGGTCAAGAGAACCTCTTTTTAGGGAAATTGGAGACATCCCATCCATAGGTGTTGTAAGGGAATGCCATCCCTTTGGAGATTGGTTTTATCGAGTGAGTATATATTACAGTGATAGTTAAACCAAATTGGTTACGGGTGAAGGCTCCCCAGTGGGAACGGGTCGGCAATGTGAAAGACATACTCCGGGATTTGAACCTGAATACGGTGTGTGAGGAAGCGTCCTGTCCGAACATTGGTGAATGTTTTAATCATGGTACCGCCACTTTTTTGATCATGGGTCCTGCATGCACCCGTGCCTGTCCCTATTGCGATATCGACTTCGAGAAGAACCCCCAACCCTTAGATGCCAGCGAACCCCATCGCTTAGCTGAGGCGGTGAGAAGACTGCATTTAAACCATGTAGTTATTACTTCAGTGAATCGTGATGATTTATCTGATGGTGGTGCAACCCAGTTTGTCCAATGTATTCAATCCATCCGTCACATTTGCGTAGGAACAACGATTGAAGTCTTGATTCCTGATTTATGCGGAAACTGGGATGCCTTAGCTGGAATTGTAGCTGCAGCACCAGAGGTTTTAAACCACAATATGGAGACGGTTCCCCGTCTATATCGCAAAACCCGACCCCAGGGTAATTACCAACGGTCTCTCCAGTTGTTACAACAAGTGAACCAATTAGCCCCTAATATTTATACTAAATCTGGAATCATGGTTGGCTTGGGGGAAACAACCGATGAGGTTGTACAAGTGATGCAAGACCTCCGGTCTGTAGGGTGTGATATTGTCACCATTGGTCAATATTTGCAACCAAGCCCTAACCATTTACCAGTCCAGTCTTTTATTCCCCCAGAGCAGTTTGAACGTTGGCAAACTTTAGGACAGTCTTTGGGTTTTTTACAGGTGGTCTCTTCACCCTTAACCCGTAGTTCCTACCATGCTGAACAGGTGCAATCCTTAATGATTCAATTCCCCCGCACTCATCCATAACCTTCGGTCAATGGAATCAAACCCAAGTTTTTGTATCCATTGTTAGTTTACCAAAGTTAAATGAGAACCCTGGTTGGTTTTACATACTTCAATCCGAGTTTGAAATGCCTCCTTAAGATGGGGAATGTGGGTAACGGTTAATATACAAGCAAAGTCCGCCGCGATCGCTGTAATTGCCCCAATTAAGCGGTCACATCCTTCCCCGTCCTGAGTACCAAACCCTTCGTCAATAATCAGCATTTGCAGTACGGCGCCTGTACGTTGTGCCAGTAGCCGTGCCAATGCTAGGCGGATGGCAAAATTAATCCGAAATGCCTCACCACCAGAATAGGTTTCATAGGCGCGGGTTCCATGGTTATCGGCAATCAAAATATCCAGGGTGTCAATAAACTTAATCGGATGCTTGGATTTGGGGGTACGGGACTGGTCACGACGACTAGACCGTTGGGTTACAAATTGAACATGGAATTGATTTCCGCTGAGCCGAGCCAACACCTGATTGGTTTCAGCTTCTAATTGGGGTAAAACAGTTTCAATTAACAGAGCTTGGATGCCATTTTTACCGAATGCGTGGGCGAGTTCATGATGGATGCGAAGTTGGTGTTGTAGATGGTGACACTGCTGAAGATGATGGTCATGCTGGGCTTGTAGTCGAGCCATATGATGGTGCTGAGCCTGTAATTGCCCATGTTGGGCAAGGCAATTGTCTAAATTTTGTCGTCGGTTTTGGATTTGCTGATGGAGTTGTTCCATCTGAATGACCGGGTCAGGATTACGGTGGAGTTGGTGCTGTAAATGGTTTATTTCTCCAGTAATGGTTGATAATTCCATCAACCGTTCAGCCAACCGCTGTTGTATATCTGCTAATCGTTGTTGAATGACGGGAAACTGTTGTTGCCCTTGGGTAAGGGTTTGGAACTGTAAGGACCATGACTGGGCTTGGTGAAGGGATTGTCTAAGTTGATTATGATCATTAGGGTCATACCCCAGTTGATTCAGTTGGTGTTCAATGTCCATGATTTGGGCAGCAAGGGGGGAATGCTCTGGATTAAGCCATTGATTAATTTGGTCTTGGAGGCTGATGAGTTGATGGGCGACCCGTTGTTGCTGTTCAATCACTCCCCCTAATCGTCGCTGGGATTGTTGAATTTCAGCCTGACGAATTTCAGCCCAGCGCCAACGATCCACTTCACTACGGGCAAGGGCATGTTCCCGCTCATCATATCCCATGATTTGTCCGTTGGTTTCCAATGCTGTTTGACGCTCAATTTCATTTAATCGCTGTTGGATTCCATCTAACTCTTCTTGTAATTCCGGCGCATATTGGGCTGATTGCAACTGCGCTTCCAATCCATCAGTTGCCTGGATCAGTTGTAACAACTGCTGATGTTGTTCCGTAAGTTCCGCCCATTGTTGCTGTAATTGACCCCGTTGCTCCATGACCGAACCATACTGTGCTAATTCTGTCTCCACTGCTCGATATTCTTGACGTAATACCATAATTTCCCGTTCTGAGACCACCAATTGCTCTCGGATGACCCATAACTGGTTTAAGATATCCTGCTGTTGTTGGCTATGTTTATCAATGACTAAGTGCCAGTGATGTTCATCTAGGGGGCGATCGCACAGGGGGCAGGGTGGGAATGATGAAGTCATCACCCCTAGGGTACGTTGGGTAAACTCCGATTCTGTCAGTTCCTTGTTTGCCTCACTAGTATGGCGAATAGAACCACTCCACTGTTGCTCTGGGTCACTAGGTTTTAGTAGGTGAATCTTTTGTTCTAATCCTGCCAGTTGGGTTTCATATTCTCGTTGTTGTGCCTGCAACCGTTCCATAAAAGCACGCCGCTCAATTCCCTTTTCCCTCACTTGGTGTTGATAGTACCGTTGGCGTTCAAGTTCCTTTAAGCGTTGGTCATATTCCTGAATAGTGGATGAGAGTTTAACTGCCTCTGTTTGTCGATTTTCCAAGTGTACACGGGTTGCTTGTAATTCCTTTAATCGGGAGATGAGGCTGACACGACTTAATTCCATTTGCCGCTGTAAATGGTCTCGGTGGTGCAATAAAGGGCTAACTTGGGTGTGGAGCCGGTCCATAGTTTGAAGACGGATGCGGGCATTTTGTAATTGAACTAGGGCATTTTCCAAATCTGGAGGGGGCTGACTTAATCGCCTGAGTTCCTGATGCTGGTGTTCTAAAACTGACCGGTTGGCTTCCGCCTGTCGTTGGGAATGATATAAGCCCTCCATCTGTCGGTCTAGTTCCTCTTGCCAATGGTGATGCTGGGTAATGGCTTGGTGATACTGGTGACTGAGTTGGGTCTGCCGCTGGTCTTCCGCCTGGAGTTGCAACCACTCTCCATACCCTTGGGCGATCGCCTCCTGTTGACTGAGAAGGGCTTGTAATTCTGCGTGGTGTTGTTCGGTAATCCCATACTCCTGCTGTAGTTGCTGATAATCTTCGTTAACCCGTTGTAGTTGCTGAAGTCGCAATTCAACCTGTTGTATCCAGGAATTTCGTTGTTGTTGCTCTGACTGTAGAGTTTGCCACCGGCTTTGATCCTCCTCTTGTTCTTGTCGAAGGGTGATCAACTGGGCTGTCAACTGTTCTTGGGCTTGGGAAATCGATTCAGCATCTTGTAATTGGGTCTCCAAGGTATGGATGGTCTGGGATAGGATATCCAATTCTGCTTTTAGTTGTCGGGTTCGTTCCCTAGCCTGTTCAGCTAGTTCATCATAGTGATCTAACTGAAGTAAATCGGCTAACACTTGTTTACGGTCAGCAGGACGTTTGAGCATGAATTCGTCTGCCCGCCCCTGACGCAGGTAGGCTGAATTGATAAAGGTTTCATAGTCTAACTTGAGATGTTGAATAATTAAGTGTTGAGTGGAACGGAGTCCTTTTTCTGTAATGCTGCGGAAACTCAATTCTTCATGGTTTTCTTGGGCAACTTGTAGTTCCAATTGGGTAGACTGCCCCCGCTGCCGTCCTCGAATCACTCGGTAAATTTGTCCTTGACTGTTAAAGGTGAAGTCTACCTGTACTTCATTTGTGCCATTGTGGATGACCTCATCATCAGAATTGGCACGGCTCTCCCCCCATAACACCCAAGCGATGGCTTCCAACAGGGAAGACTTGCCAGATCCATTTACGCCACAAATACAGGCAGTATGCAGTCCCCGAAAATCTAATTTAGCAGTTTGGTAACTAAGAAAATTCTTAATTGTCAGTTGCAATGGGATCATTAACACCTATGAACGACATAAGTTTATAGTACACTTAAATTAAAGTAGCATAAATGTATCTTTCAGTATATTTTCAGGGGCACTTTTTCCATTTCAAATTTGGGGTTTAAAATGGAAGTAGTTCTATCAGCATCCTGATTTCAACCCCATTTAACTGCCATTCATTGAATTCACCCATGTCTTTATCCACCATGCCACCCCTTACCATCCCAGGAGAGAACGGATACACGAAAAACCCGACTGAGTCCCCAACCCTTGACTTTGATGTGGTAGTTGTGGGAGGGGGTATTGTGGGTTTGACTATGGCGTTGGCAATAGCCCCCTCCTCCCTCCGCATTGCCCTAGTGGAATCGAGTGGGGAATCCATTGCTGCCCGTCGAGGGCAAGCGTATAACATCTCTCCCCGTTCTGCCCAAATCTTCCATCAGTTAGGAATATGGGGTGACCTTTTGCCTCGGATTACCCCCTACGAACAAATTCGGCTTTCTGATGGTGATTATGGAGGAGTAGTACAGTTCAAACCCCAAGATTTGGGGTTGCCCAAGGATGGGTATTTAGGCTGTATTGCCCCCCATGGAGTCTTATTAACCCAGTTAGAATCTGCCCTGGGTAAAACCACTATCCGTCGGTTTTGTCCTGTAACCGTCACCAATGTAAGTTACCTTCCCCAACAGGCAGTTCTAACCCTTCAATCCAAGGATTCCAGCACTGCCCTAACCCTTACTTCTCAGCTTGTCATTGGGGCTGATGGTGCCCATTCGCCCCTGAGGCGTTCAGCGGGAATCCACACCTTCGGTTGGCGATATCCACAGGCCTGTGTGGTTGCTACCATTCAATCAGAGTTATACCATCAACGCATTGCCTATGAACGCTTTTGGCCCAGTGGTCCCTTTGCTGTCTTACCCATGGACGGGGGGCGTTGTCGAATTGTATGGACTGCTCCCTACCCAGAAGCCGAGTCCTTACTCCGCTGTGATCCCCAAGTGTTTATCGAACAATTGCACCAACGTTTTGGGGCACACCTCGGCAAAGTAACCTTGGAAGACGAACGCGTCCTTCTTCCAGTTGAACTAATGCACAGTGACCATTATGTTCTCCACCGTCTTGCCTTGATTGGTGATGCCGCCCATCGTTGTCATCCCGTCGGTGGACAGGGATTAAATCTAGGCTTGCGAGATGTGGCTGTTTTACGTGAAGTACTGTTATCGGCTTGCCATAAAGGCAACGATATTGGTGACCTATCCACCTTGCGTCACTTCGATCATCGTTCTCGCTTCCACAATTTAATGATGTTGGCGGTAACCGATGGTTTGGTCAAATTATTTTCCAACCAATGGTTGCCATTCGTCGCCCTACGTCGCCTGGGTTTAAACCTAATGCGGGCTATTCCGATGATAAGACATTGGGTGTTACGACTAATGACAGGTTGTTATGGACAGTATCAATCCCTATCCCTATGGAAATCCATTCAATCATAAACCATGGCTGACTTAACTGGTAAAACCATTCTTGTCACTAGGGCAATCAACCAGTCAGGAGAGTTGATTCAGTTATTGCACCACCAGGGAGCATCTGTTTTGGAACTGCCAACCTTGGAAATTGGTTCACCATCAAGTTGGGAACCATTGGATAGAGCGATCGCCCAGTTAGGGGATTTTAACTGGCTTATTCTCACCTCCGCCAATGGAGTTAATGCCTTTTTTAACCGTTTAGCCATCAACCCTCAACCTCTGAACCACCTTAAAATTGCCGTGGTAGGTCAAAAAACGGCACAAAGCTTAATGTCTCGGGGACAGTTACCCCACTTCACCCCCCCAGACTATATTGCCGATGCCCTAGTCACCCATTTCCCTGAACCACCCCTTGGTCAATGTATTTTATTTCCTCGGGTAGAATCAGGAGGACGAGAGGTACTAGTCACAGAATTAACTGCCCGGGGTGCCCTAGTAACAGAAGTGGCAGCGTATCAATCCCACTGTGCCAAACATTTACCCGCCCCTATTCTGGCATCCCTTGAAGGTGGATTAGTGGATGTAATCACCTTTGCCAGTTCTAAAACTGTAACCTGTTTTCAGCAGATCATGGGTAGGGATCGGCTCTCGCAGATTAGTGCCAGTATTGCTTCAATCGGTCCTCAAACTTCAGCAACTTGCCGGGAAGTATTTGGACGTATAGACATAGAAGCAAGGGAGTATACTTTAGAAGGTTTAACCGCTGCCTTGTGTGTATGGGCAAGAAATCTGTAACCCTTCTCCTATCAGCCAACCAGTCACGAAATTCTGACCAACCAGGATGGCTAGTTAGGCAACACAATGTACCTATCCTCGGTTATCCCCAAAACCATTTACTATCGTGCCCAGTATCATTCCCGTGTTTCATTTAGATCCAATATTATCAATGGTTACTGTCCTGATATTGGCATTGATTGCCTTTATCACTGAATGGTTACCAGTGGATTTGACAGCAATGGGCGTTGCCATTGCCCTGATTTTATTAGGGTTGGTAACCCCGGATGAAGGTATTTCCGGATTTGGTAATTCTGCAACGATTACCGTTTTAGCCATGTTTATCCTCAGTGCTGGAATTGTTCGCACTGGAGCAGTCCAAACGATTCGGAATATTTTAATGCATTGGGGTGGTAATAGCGTCACCCGTCAGATTTTAACCATGGGTATGATTGTTGGTCCAATTACAGCCTTGATTAACAACACTGCAGTAGTTGGAATTTTCTTACCCATTGTGGAAGATTGGTGTAGAAAGAAGAACATTTCTCCATCTAAATTAATGATTCCCCTTTCCTATTCCACTGTATTGGGTGGCATGATCACTGTGATTGGAACCTCAACTAACGTCTTGGCAAGTGGACTATCCCAGAAATTAGGTTATGGAGAATTTTATTTATTTCAGTTCACCCCGATTGGCTTAATTACTTTTTTAGTTGGGATAGTTTATTTAGCAGTATTTGCACCCAAATTATTACCCGATCGCAAACAACCCAACGCCGATTTATTAAACCAAGATTATGCTTTAACTGATTATGTCAGTGAAGTCATTATTACGCCCCAATCAAATCTAATCGGGCAAACACTCCGGTCTACGGCGATACAACGTAATTTTGATATAGATGTACTGGAAATCATTCGCGATAATCAACATTTTGCTCAACCAGTCGCTGACAAACCCTTCGCAGCCGGCGATATCCTATTGGTTCGTGGTAGTCGCCAAGATTTATTAAAAATCAGAGATGAACGGGGTTTGGACATTTTGCCAGAAGTTAAATTTAGTCAAAAGGTGACCAGCGGACTCCAACTAAAGCAAGACATGAATTCAGGAGAAGAACATGTAGCGGAAATCTTGATTTTGTCCAATTCACGGTTAAATGGCGCAACCTTAAAAGAGTTAAGATTTCGTCAGCGATATAATGCAACTGTACTTGCAATCCGTCGCGGACAGGAGTTAATTCGGGAACGATTGGGACGGGTGCCATTGAAATTTGGAGATTTACTACTGTTACAAGGACCTAAGGAAAGTTTCTTAGGATTACAAACCACACGGGAGTTGTTGGTTTTAGAGCAACGGGATGCTGAGAACCTGAGACAAGAAAAGGCTGGAATTGCCATTGCCATTGTTCTTGGTGTCGTTTTAATATCGGCTTTTAATATCACTCCAATTCTGGTTGCTGCATTAATTGGAGTGATCCTCATGGTATTGACAGGATGCTTAAAACCCGGGGAGATTTATGGTGCGGTGCGCTGGGATATTATTTTTCTCTTGGCGGGCTTAATTCCCTTAGGGATAGCAATGGATAAATCGGGTACAACAGCATGGATGGCGAGTCAGCTACTCGCTATGGGTCAGCATTTATCTGGATTTTGGATTTTAACTTTTTTTTATCTGATCACATCTGTGTTAACAGAAATTCTATCCAATAATGCCGCTGTTGTACTAATGATTCCCATTGCAGTAGAGGTTGCCCAAAACCTTCATCTAAACCCTTATGCGTTTATGTTTGCAGTTACATTTGCAGCTTCCAATAGTTATTTAACCCCGATTGGTTATCAAACCAACACCATGGTCTATGGACCAGGAAATTATAAATTTCTTGACTTCACTCGCATAGGCGCTCCCCTTAATCTTATTTTGACCATTCTTACCCCCCTACTGATTATCTGGATTTATGGTCTTCAGACAAACTAATCCCCCTGCTCTACCTTACCGGTTAGCATTGGGGAGATGTCACAATTGGGAAGCTAATAGTGCCATTTTAAAATTATCTATTTCTGGGGGAGCAATGAGAGTGTAATCTGTAAAAATGTCATTGGCACTAATCCCCTTGCGGTTATAGTATTTTTCATTGGCATTTTTATCAATTTCAATAGACGAACCAGTGAGTGATACCCCTAGAAACACCCCCCGACTGCGAGAATAAGATAAAATCTCAGCCCCTCCAAAATCAGTGGCAGCCCCTTTACTAATCCCAACTGGACCTGCTGCAACTTCCGCATCCCCCCCTAAAGTAAATTTATTGTTGGTTATACCGTTGATACTTTCCTGGGTTAATAATAACAAAACAACATCACTAGACTGTCCCCCTGCCTGAAAACCAATGCTACCCCCTGTTAAGGTCACAAAAGATGGGTTTGTCCATTTATCAGTGGCATCTTTGATGAGTAATAATCCCTGTCCCCGTTGTCCTGCCAGAATAAAACCTGCTTTAATAACATCTGGAATCACAAGAATGCCACGGCTCTGTCGTAAAACCGTTGGCGGTATGCGAGTGACAATGTTAGACCGAACCTGCTGGAGAAATTTAGTGGCACTCATGACCGTAGAAAGCTCACTTGCATCAACCGCAGATGGTGATACAACCAAAAACATGGTAGTCATGATACATAAAATAACGAAACGGGATAATCTCATGATTTTCCTTCAAAATAAAGGGCTTTGCTGCTATAGTAATGAATCCAATTTAATTTAATCTAGACGGTTTTTTTGATGGAATGTTGCTTGAATTTGACTTATTTTTTGTATCTGGGTTAACAGTAGTTTTCGGTTGCCAGAGATATTTATAAACGACGAGAGCTTTTTATGGGGTTAACTGTTAGCATACTTACAGGTTCATGACAGGGGCACAACCACCTGATTCATTCGCTTATAAGATGCATAATCTTATTATTTAGCCTTAGACACATATCTAGGAAGTCTTGTAAGGAGTCAATACCATTGAAAAAAGTTGAAGCAATTATTCGTCCTTTCAAATTGGATGAAGTAAAAATCGCCTTGGTCAATGCTGGAATTGTTGGCATGACCATTTCAGAAGTGAGGGGCTTTGGTCGACAAAAGGGTCAGACAGAACGGTATCGCGGTTCAGAATATACGGTGGAATTTTTACAAAAACTAAAAATTGAAGTGGTTGTTGAAGATGATCAAGTTGATATGGTCATCGATAAAATCGTCAATGCTTCTCGAACGGGTGAAATTGGAGATGGTAAGATTTTCATTGCCCCAATTGAACAAATTGTTCGCATCCGAACCGGCGAACGGAATGGGGAAGCCATCTAACCTTAGGATAGTGATACATGGATAACAAATTAATGCTAATGATTCCCGGACCTACACCGGTGCCGGAATCAGTTTTATTAGCGATGGCTCAGCATCCCATCGGTCATCGAAGTGGTGACTTTGGGAAAATTATGGCGGAGGTAAGTGAAGGCTTAAAATGGTTACATCAAACTCAAAATGATGTCCTTATCCTGTCTGCCAGTGGTACAGGGGCAATGGAAGCTGGAATTATTAATTTTCTAAGCCCTGGCGATCACGTCTTAGTGGGATGTAACGGCAAATTTGGGGATCGTTGGGCAGCATTAAGTCAGGCTTATGGGCTAACAGTCACAAAAGTCAGTGCTGAATGGGGACAACCCCTCAACCCTGATGACTTCAAAGCTGCCCTAGAGGCTGAGGGTCAACAACCTGTTAAAGCTGTTATTGTCACCCATAGCGAAACTTCCACCGGTGTCCTCAATGACGTGGAAGCCATCAGTCATTATCTAAAAGCCCATCCCCAAGTTCTAACCATCGTAGATGCCGTAACCAGTCTAGGAGCCATCAGCGTTCCCGTGGATGAATGGGGTTTAGACGTGGTGGGTTCCGGTTCCCAAAAGGGTTATATGATGCCCCCCGGTCTGGCTTTTGTTGCAGTCAGTCCCAAGGCATGGAATGCCTATAAAACTGCAACGTTACCACGATTCTATTTTGATTTAGGCAAATATCGTAAGGATGCTACTAAAAATAGTACGCCGTTTACCCCGCCGGTCAACCTATTTTATGCCCTACATCGTTCCCTACAACTATTAAAAGGTGAGGGGTTACATTCTATCTTTAGTCGTCATCAACGATTAAAGACTGCCACCCGTGCCGCTGTTCAGGCTTTGGGGTTACCCCTTTTTGCCCCTGATGATGCTGCCAGTCCAGCAATTACAGCGGTTGCCCCCCACAATGTCGATGCAGAACAAATTAGAACAGTCCTTAAGAAACGGTTTGATATTGCCATGGCAGGGGGACAAGACCACCTAAAAGGTAAAATCTTCCGAATTGGTCATCTTGGGTTTGTGAGCGATCGGGATATTTTAACTGCCATCGCCGCCCTAGAGGCAGCCCTACAGGAATTGGGCTACCAAGGGTTTAGTCCGGGGGCAGGGGTGGCTGCTGCTGCTGGTGTAATTTCCGGTTCAATGAAACCGGGGGCTAACTAGCAGCGTTGATACCGCATCCCGGGGATTTGGGTGATCAACCCCATCAACTCTAACTGTAAAAGACCACTGGCAATGGTAGCAGTAGATAATTGTGTTTTCTGGATGATTACATCAAAGGGCAGTGGATCAGTGGAGACAATCTGTAAAATGGATTGTAATTCCGGGTCCAAGTCAGGGGGTGGGGTGGTGAGTAAACTCAATTGCTCAGCCAAGTTAGGGCGATAATGTGGCATTGCCCCTAGCATTTCTAGCAAATGATCCTCCCCCAGTATGACCTGGGCACCCTTATTAATCAACCCTAAACAACCCAATGCACTGGGATTGTCTAAGGATCCTGGTAAAACATAAATGTCTCGCCCATCTTCGTTAGCCAAGTTAGCCGTAATTAACGCACCGGATTGCAAGGGAGCCTCCATGACCAAGATTGCTCGGCAAAGACCGGCAATAATCCGATTCCGGCGGGGAAAGTGTTGACGATCTGGCAAGGTGCCGCTGGGATACTCACTGATCCCCAGCCCCACTTGTTGAATTTGCCCGTATAAGGCACGGTTCCGATAGGGGTAGACCACATCTACCCCGGTTCCTAAAACAGCAATGGTGCGTCCACCCAGTTCAACACAGGTGCGGTGGGCTTCTGTATCAATCCCTTCTGCTAAGCCGGAAACGATGGTAAATCCTTGCTGGACAAGGATAGTGGTTAGTTTTCGTGTCCAACGACGACCGTATTCACTGGGGGAACGGGTACCAACGATCGCCACCATTGGTCGTAAACCTTGGTTTTCTGCCCCATCAACCACCCCTTGGTAATATACCACTGGTGGAAAAGAATGGGACTCCAGTAATAAACGAGGATAATCGGCATCGGCGGGGGTCCAGAATTGTGGGTTATTCTGTAGATGCTGGGATAAAAAAACGATAGGATCAATTGCTTGTCGTTTTGCCCTAATGACCTCCATTAATGATGGTCCAATACCCTCCACCCTCCCTACCGCTGTCAACGATTGTGTCCAGGCTTCAGCTAAGGTGCCAAACCGTTCTGCTAACCGTTGCAATAACACAGAACCCAGTCCGGGAATTTGAGACCATGCTAACCAATAGGGGCGATCGCCATGAACGGGAGTGGATGCCATAGATGAATGATAATTTGGGTAAAAAGGGTTTTACAATAAGTACCGTAATCAGCATTCCCTGAAGTTACCAATAATGAACTGGTTTCCACCGTCAATCCAGGCTCAATATCTCCGATTCCGCAACTTGTTCCCCCAGAGACGGCATCCACGGTCATTATTATTCGTCTTAGCCATTCCTGTCACGGTACAACTCCTTAGCACCACGATTCTAGTCAGTTCTATTGTTCACCGTAGTGGTCAGACTGCCGTTGTAGAATTATCCAAAGAACTTGCCTCTAGGGACAGTGGTAAGGTCATAGACCTTATTGATTCATACCAATTGCGTGCTGAGGAAGTACTTCAACAGCATCTCAGCTTAGTTCAATCTGGCTTAGTCTCCCTGGATAACCTCATTCAGTTTCACCGGTATTTAATCCTTCATCATCCCCAAGAACCTTTCATCTCTGCTTTGAGCATTGGTACAGCCAAGGGTGAATTTAG
>CAIUCS010000155.1 GCA_903897715.1 uncultured Synechococcales cyanobacterium | reverse complement strand
TCGAGAACGAAATCGAGCGTCTATCCGAGCTAGAATCCAAACTCGATGGATTATTCTCCAAATACAACATCAATTTAGGGGCACCGACGAAACCACAGCAGTAGTGACTGATTTTCTTCGTTATCTGACGGAGTATGGTGAATAGTTGTGGATCAGCTTTTTATTGTTAAAACCAGTTCCAGTTTGGCTCGGTATAATACTCCCAAGATGTCAAAGAAATGTGCCTAAAAATGTACAGTAATGGCATGGGATTTAGATAGATTGAGAGATGTACTGATGTTAGTCATAACTCGGTCATCAATTGGGTTAAGGAGGCAGCAACCCAATTACCAGAATTTCCCACCTTAGAAACTATTTCTGAAGTTGGTGAATTAGATCAACTCCAGACTTTTGTTGGGTCAAAAAAACTTAATTTGGCTGGTGACTCTTCCACTGAGTTGAATTAGCCCGCGCTGGGGCTTTAACAAAGAGGCAAATATTGCACTTGTCCCTTCTATTCGCCCTCAAAACTCCCCTCTGTGATCAACAAGATCTCTTTAATCGCCAGCCCAACTGGAACATTGCGACTAATCTCAAAGGCTCCTGGCATTTCCAACCCTGTCTGTACGCGCTCAATTGAAACGACCCTCGTTTTCTTGGTGAACCTGAGCAGCACGCTCTTGTCGGATTTTTAGATAAGCATCTGGAAAAGGAATCAACGAACCTAGCCCCACCCTCTTTCATCGGAGGGAGTAAATCGTCAACCAACGTCTTCCCAGTAATCGCTCTTATGCCCTAAAGGGCAGGAATTTAAACCCATTATTTTTTGGTAAATTGTTAATTATAATTGATTAATCCCTTTAGTTCATTCCTCCTATACCCATGGGTTATACCAACAAGGAACAGTCTGGGAAAGACATTTTAGCTTTATCCATTTCATGGAAAGTCTTACATGAAATGAACAAACTATTTCGAGTGATGGTTTCCCTTTTGCCCGCCTATTCCCAAAACCGGTTTCAGGATTATCGTTTATTGTTGTTATGTATCATTTCCCTCATCGGAGGGATGATGTGGGACAGCCCCTCCTTTCCAACGGAACCCCAACGAACATTTCCCGTTAACAAAAATGAAATCATCTGTGGTAACAAAGCCAATCCCCAAATACCAGGGATCTGTGCTAGTAATAGTAGAACCCCAACGTTACGAGGAATTGTTCATTTACAGGAACTGGGGGACTTAACGTTTCAAAACGGCACCTTTGCCGGAACTCGGGGCGAGTCGCGAAGGTTAGAAGGGTTTTCCTTATTAATTGATGATCAAACCCCAGATTTAGGAGTAAGGTATATGGCTCATATCCAAAATACCGGGGACACCCCTTGGGTAAATGATGGGAAATTTATCGGAACAAAGGGGGAGTCTCTCCGGTTGGAAGGCTTTGCAATTCAATTAACTGGCAAGGCATCAGGCGATTATAATATTTTCTACGCTTGTCACCTCCAAAATCTGGGGGATACTCAAATTCGTTCCAATGGTGATTTTTGTGGTACTAGGGGGGAGTCTAGACGGCTAGAGGGTTTACAGGTCTGGATTGAAGAAAAAAACTAAGGAGTGAAATGCCTGATTGACTAACAAAACTTCTCAGCCGAAAGCCCTCACCCTAGCCCTCTCCCGATGGGAGAGGGAACTGGAGGGGTGAACCGGCTCCCCTCGCCCCCTGGGAGAGGGGTTGGGGGTGAAGGCGTACAACTTTTGTCAGTCAACTAGGTGATGCTGTCTTAGCTTTACCCATTCTGACCAAGACTTAATATAGCTTTATATTGAGTTTCTTCGGTTCAGGGTAGATTAAAAATTACTGGATTTATTACGTTATGGCTATGTTCCTTAATTCAAGGATTGTCAGCCATGATTGAGTGAGTTTATTCCTGAGATTTAGGTATTCATGTTTATCGAATTGCTGATAAAAACCATAAGCTCAGCAGCCTATATTCACTATTCAACCATCACCTCTTTTCATAATTACCGTAAGTTAATTGTTATAAGTTTATGACTGTATCCATGGAATCTGAACAGAAGTCTACCGCCCAACTCCCCCCCACAGACTCTAAAGAACGGGTCAGTGAATTAATGACATCTCTACAAGACCAAATATGTAAGGGTTTGGAACAAGTTGATGGCGTGGAGACTTTTCAAGAAGATACATGGATTCGACCTGAAGGAGGCGGGGGGCGATCGCGGGTTTTACAGTCTGGCGGTATATTTGAACAGGCTGGAGTAAATTTTTCAGAAGTATGGGGTAATCATCTACCCCCTGCCATCTTGAGTCAACGACCAGAAGCATCTGGACATGGGTTTTATGCCACCGGAACCTCCATGGTTCTCCATCCCCGCAGCCCCTATATTCCTACAGTTCATTTGAACTATCGTTATTTTGAAGCAGGACCGGTATGGTGGTTTGGGGGGGGTGCAGACCTTACTCCCTATTACCCCTTCGCCGAGGATGCGATCCATTTTCATCGCACGTTTCAACAAGCTTGTGATGCTCATCATCCCCATTATTATCCCACCTTCAAGCGATGGTGTGATGAATACTTTCACTTAAAACATCGGGGGGAAACACGGGGGGTCGGTGGTATTTTTTTTGACTATCAAGATAGCGAAGGGATTTTATATCCTTTAGTGTATCCGGGAACCCACCAAAGTACTGCCGCAGCCAAGTATAGTGAATCAGTGGGGAGGGTCAAAGACCGTACCTGGGAAAATTTATTCGCCTTTGTTCAAACGTGTGGAAACACCTTCTTGCCAGCCTATCTTCCAATTGTAGACCGTCGTCGTCATCATGATTATGGCGATCGGGAGCGGCAGTTTCAGCTTTATCGTCGGGGTCGCTATGTAGAATTTAACTTAGTCTATGATCGGGGTACAATTTTCGGATTACAGACCAATGGTCGCACTGAATCAATTTTGATGTCTTTACCACCTTTGGTGCGTTGGGAATATAACTATCATCCTGAACCCGGCAGCCCGGAAGCAGAGCTATATGAAACATTTCTTAAACCACAGGATTGGGTGAATTGGTCATCAGGGGTCTAGTCATGGCGGTTAGGGTTACCAGAGGGATGGAAGGTGTGATTTAGAAGCTATGGAATCCAGTCAAACAATCCTAATCAATCAGTCCCCCATCTATTTGGAATTCAATTTTCAGGGAACGGTGAAACGGTTTATCCTTAAAGGACAGGTTATCACCTTTGGAAGAGCGAGTGACGTTGATTTAATTTTAGATGGTGATGAATGGGCGGTTATTTCCCGTTACCATGCCACCCTCATTCGTGAGGGTGAGACTTATAGTATTTATGATGGAGTGGGGCAGGGAACCAAACATCAGTCCAGTCGTAACGGTCTGCTTCACGGTCATCGCCGCATTGGAATGCAACATCCCCATTTATTAAAAGATGGGGATGAGTTGCAAATTGGTCAGGATCCACTTAATTTAGTGCGGTTAAAGTACATTAACCCCAATGCACCCCGCATCCGAAATCCTTCCATCATCTCCCAGGCTATTTTCTTAAAAAACCGTTCCGTTGAAATTGGACGAAATCCTTCATTAAAAGACCTCAATCATCTATACCTAGATGCCCCGATGATTTCCAGGTTCCATGGAGTAATAGATGACCTTGGTTCGGAATACATGATTTATGATAAAAGCACCAATGGCATCTTCATTATTCGAGATAAAGAAGTATTCAAAGTTAAAAAACAAGAAAAATTAAAAAATGGTGATCTCATTCGTATTGGTCCATACATTTTATTCCTGAAGGGAGATAACTTACTCATTGAGGGACGAGGGGACGGGTTGCGGATAGATGCCATTCAGCTTTTTCGCCGTGTCAAGAAACACCCAGAAAATTTAATTCAACAACTGGTTCATTTCTTCCCCTCTAAAAATCGAGCGACGTTATCATTACTCAATAATATTTCGTTGCCTCTAGAACCAGGACAATTGATTGCATTAGTTGGCGGCAGCGGAGCAGGTAAGTCAACCTTACTTGAAACGTTATTAGGAATTCGTCCGGTTGACCAAGGTAATATTTATTTGAATAGTGATGACCTTCAACGAAACTTTAATGTTTACCGTACCCAAATTGGGTATGTTCCCCAGCAAGACATCGTACATCGAGACTTAACAGTAACCCAGGTGTTAACTTTTGCTGCTTTACTGCGGTTACCCCCGGATACAGATAAGCTGACCATCAATCAAATAGTGCAGGGAACTTTACAGACGGTTGCTTTGATCGATCGCGCCCATAGTTTAGTCGGTCAACTGAGTGGGGGACAATTAAAACGGGTCAGTATTGCCGTAGAACTCCTGGCCAATCCCAAGTTATTTTTTCTGGATGAACCAACCTCGGGGTTGGATCCAGGGCTGGATAAGAAAATTATGGAATTGTTACGGGACTTGGCAAGGGCTGAAAATCGCACAGTAACACTAGTAACCCACGCCACTGCCAATATTATTCTGTGTGATCGGGTTGCCTTTATGGGGCGTGGTGGAAATCTTTGCTACTTTGGTGAACCCGCCAAGGCATTATCTTTTTTTAATGAATTTATCAGAAGTCAAGGATTTACCTATCAAATTCATGATTTCGCTGGGATTTATGTCGAACTTGACAAACCAAAAATTGAAAATAATGGCATCGAACCCGAGGCATACTGTCAACAGTGTGCTGACTTTTTTCACCATCATCCCGATTATCAAATCTATGTTGCCCAACAATTATTACCCCCTTCAAGATTGAGTGGATTAAACCATCCCCTTCCTTCCCTTCCTTCCAAACTAGGGAAGAAAAATTATACAAATAAACACTCGCCCAAACCCCCCAATGCCGCTCCGTGGCGACAGTTATTTGTTCTGGTGCAACGGGATATACAATTGATGGTTGCCGATCGGTTCAACCTCCTTTTAGCATTAATAACTGCTCCCATTGGAATTGGGTTTACCATAACTGCCATTGGGGATCGTGACCCTCTGATTATTCCCACCACTGTAGACCCCACCCTTGCCCCCTCAGCCCTACAAGTTCTATTAATTTTTACCTGTGCGTCCATTTATGTTGGTTTATCAAGCTCGTTACAGACCATAGTCAGGGAAAGTGCCATTTATCTCAGGGAACGATTGGTCAATCTTGGATTGGTTCCTTATCTTGGTTCTAAGGTTCTAGTTTTATCCGGACTTGCCCTGATGCAAACCCTTCTCATGGATGCAGTGATCTTGTCAGGGTTTGCATCCCCTCAACCAGGAATATTACCTTGGTTTGTGGGGGTGAGCATCACTTGTTTTTTAACGTTATTGACCAGCGGATGCCTTGGACTAGCGGTTTCTTGTTTTGTCACTAATAGTACCCAGGCCAACACTGCTTTGCCATTACTCCTGCTTCCCCAAATCATTTTTTCAGGCGCCCTATTTCAATTAGATGGATTCTCCAAACTCAGTTCCTGGTTAATGCTCAGTCGCTGGTCAATGGGTGCCTTTGGGGCACTGGTCAACTTAAATGCCATGGTTCCCAAGCCTCAAGTCCTACCTGATGGGACTGAAGCCCCCCAATCGTTTGAAGTGACCCCCATCTACGAGTCTAGCTGGGATAACTTAAGTTTCAATTGGCAAATTTTAGTCATTCATGCCTTGGTATATTTAGGCATTGCCCTCTGGAGACAAAAACAAAAAGATGTGATTTGAAAAATATATCGGGTGATAGGATAAATTAGGTCACTTCTATGCTTGAATAAAATGCTCTGACATACTTTTCCGGCTAAGGTCTGGGTGATTGTAGGGTCATGGGGTGATTGCAGTCTTGCCCATCTACCTTAAATAACCTGGTTCATGCCTCGAGAATGATTTCTTAGTATAATTCTTATGTCCTAAAGGGCAGGGATTTAAACCCATTTTTTGATCAAAAATGAGACCTATTTCCTAGAGAGTATTCCAATTTTGTATGTTTGCCCTCATCCCCTAACCCCTTCTCCCGTTCTGGGAGAGGGATTTAGGGCGAGGGCTGCAAAATTAGGATGCACCCTATTTCCAATTACTTTCATTAGTTCAATTTTTATCCGTATAGACTTAACAATGGCAGAAAAACTAAAAGATAGGTTTTTCTGCAGCTAGGAGGTTTTATGAGTCCCGGTTCCGATTCGTCTGATCAATCCCATCAGAGTTTAGCTAACAGTGTGTTTCCAAAACCCATATTCACCAACAATAACCCAATTCAATCCTCCCCCGGCGATGCATCCCCCATTGACGCAACTGAATCCAACCAATTAATTTCCCCCCACCCCCCCCGCATATCCCCATCCGCAGGAAGTAAAGGGGAAAGTCCCATGGCAAAATCTCCCCATTTAAAACCCAATTTTAACGTGTCAGCACCACTGCAAAGTATCTCATCTCCTCCATTGGATGCATCATGGGATAAACAGAAACCTGTTTCTGATGACGTACCACAAGACCTATCAACAGAGATTGATCCCATCAAAACTACGGGGCGAAGTCACCCCATCTCCCCACCGAGTGAACCAATGCAGTACCGAGCCATTGGGTTAATCCGGGGTCGTTACATTCCGTCTGAAGAAATGCTGACTCGTGGAACATTATTAGCTCTGGATGGTACCCAGTTGGATTCCGTAGTCTTGGGACGAGTGATTAGTTTATTAAAAAAACACCTTGATTTAACGTTGGATCACCTATGGGTAGTCTACCCCCGCACCCGTGAAGATTCACAACATCTCCATGTACAAATTGCAGGGGTTTGGAATCCAGAAAAATTACACCCTTCCCATCCTAACGAAGCTGACCCACCATTCATTCCAGTCTCCGTTGATCAACTCAAAGATGGCTATTTTTCAATTCGTGGAGAAATCGTATTTCAGTCACCAGAAACCCATCGAGTGGTGGTAAAAATCAAGCAAACATCACGAAAAAAAGATCATAGTGACAACATATTCAAATTAGAACTGTTTGGTGAAGTTTTGCCGCAAGCTCTCCAACGCTTCTGGGAATTTCAAGTAATGCGACATGGTCATACATTAATGATCCAAGACGGACGGTGTGTTGGGGTTATTCCTCCCCGCAAACGAGGGGATTCCCCTTCCGATAAGCTATCTCCTCGTTCAGGGTCTAAAAAAATATCAGAAGAGGGTCATACAAACTTAAGGAATGGTCTGGCTAGTGACCCAACCCATGGCGTTGATCAACGGAAGCCAATGGCTAAACCGATCAAAAAAGTGAAGTAAGTAAGTCGGAAACGCTTAGCTATTATAATTTTCATGGATTTCCCGTGGTTAACGGGAGTTTGCCCACGTGTGTGCCCAGGCTAGTGTGGCTTGGACATCAGTGGAATTAGCAGCTTCACAATATAGCCTGAGCAGGGGTTCAGTCCCACTAAACCGAATCATTAACCAACGTTGATCTTCCATACGGAATTTGTAGCCATCAATGGTTTGACACCCGATCACTCTTTGACCTGCAATTGTATCAGGAGGATGATTGCATAATTCATTAATTAACCGTGCCCGTACCTCCAAACTTGAGAGGGAAATATCAATCCGGTCATAGGCTGAAAAAAAACCAGTTTTTTGTTGTAACTTGTAATATAACTGTCCTAGATCCTCCATCGCTTCTACCATAACTTCCAATAGATAAAGAGCCGATAACAGGGCATCTCGTTCCGGTATATGATGACCATAACCGATTCCACCGGATTCTTCTCCTCCAATCATCACCGGTACAGTCAACATTCGATCACAAATATACTTATAACCCACCGCTGTTTCAAAAATCGGCAAGTCATATAGTTTAGCCACTTTAGGCATCAAGTCAGAACCACTGACGGTTTTAATCAACTCTCCCGTCATCCCCCGTCGGGTCGCTAGGTGTTCAGTGAGAATTGGAATCAGAACTTGGGAACTTAAAAATTGCCCTTGACTATCAACGGCGGCAATGCGATCGCCATCGCCATCAAATGCGAACCCTACCACCAAGTTGTGGTTAGAACCTTTACTGAAGGTTTGTACTTGCTCGCACAGATCGGTCAAATTTCGGGGTAAGGGTTCGGGGGCATTGCCTTCAAAAAGGGGATCACGGTTACTGTGTAGCTCATGGATAGGGATGCCGAGTAATTGTTCTAAACCAGTGGCGGCAGCCCCATGCATTACGTCCGCAAATACAGTTAATTTACCTTGGGCGATGGCAGTTCGTACTGGGGTAACATTAACCAGTTGGGTGAGTCTGGCACAGTAACCAGTCCATGGATTAAACAGGGAGATAGGTTCACCATGGCAGTGGGTCAGGGAATCCAGAGGATGCTCTAGGTATGCTTCCATCCGATGGGTTATTTCCGTAGGGACTGACCCTCCAAAGGCTCCTTTAATTTTTAACCCCGAATATTTACCAGGATTATGACTGGCCGTAATGACAATGGCACCCAGTGCATTGAATTCCTTAACAGCCCAACTCAATGCAGGAGTCGGGGCAAAGGTATTAGATAAAACAACGTTATGTCCATGGGCTTGCAAAGACGATGCCACCACTTGGGCGAAGTCTTCCGATAAAAATCGTCGGTCATATCCCACTACCACTGGGCGGTTAGGGTTAGCATCTCCATAGGTTTCAGCTAAAACCCTGGCTGCTACAGGAGCTACCCGTGCCACTTGTTCAAAGGTAAAATCATCAGCAATGACACCACGCCAACCATCAGTTCCAAACTTGATGGGATTGTTTGCGTTTCTTGGAAAAGATTGTTGTGTCATAAATTATTTCTTAAACCATTATTGTTCCAACTAGTCAAGCATTTAGGCTTCCTGCTTAAGTCCTAGGTAGATTTGGCAGGGGGAGGACAAGTTCAACATGAATAAATTCTAACAGATTGATGTCCATTGCCAGAACAGGCAGAAAGCAAATGGATTTTCTGGGCATCGACCCCCATAGGAGGAGTTGCTGGATCGAGTACATCCTAGTTTTATAAATTTGCCCTCATCCCCAATCCCTTCTGCCATTTTGGCAGAAGGGAAGCCGGAATTAGGTTGAGAGACGGGAAGGTGGGATGCACCCGGTTAGATTCCGGCGCTAAACTTAGAAAAGGTGAGCACCGTACTTATAATCCCTAGAACCTCCCATCGTTAAACTATTTCTTTCCTCGATGTTCCCCTTGATATTTTTAATGGAGTGTATCTATAATTTAGTTAAGAAAAGTAAACAATTTTCTAAGTCTCGACGGTAAATTTTTTCATAATTACAACTGCTTTCATACTTTGATATTTTAGTTCCTCCTAATCCTTTAGGTAGTAATAGTATTTTTATACTCTTATTCATCTAATTTTATCTGGACATTATTTGTTTCTATCCAATGGAGATGGTTTTATTACTGGAACCATTATAAGGATTTTAACTATCCATCCTGATTATGTTAGATGTTATCTCATCCAATAGTTTTAGGGAAATGGAATTTACTGTACTGGAATTATGATGAAGCGTAAACCGTCGAATGTATTTAATTTACTTGGGAGTGTTTTATGACCATTGCAGTGGGGCGC
>CAIUCS010000154.1 GCA_903897715.1 uncultured Synechococcales cyanobacterium | reverse complement strand
TGCCTCGTAGAGTTGATCTAACACCCGCCCTAAGCGGTCATCATTCAGGTGGCGAGCTTCGACGCCCTCCCCCAGCAGGTGGGACACCACCTTACTTTCAAAAAACTCGCTGAATAGATACAGCGGTACACTCAGAAACCCCAGGGCGTTGAGGATCATTGCTTTCACCACTTGCCCTGCACTCACATGCTCCAGGCAGTGGGGTTCAATCTGCTCGTTGGTCAGCTCTACTAGACCTAATTCGTCAATCATCCCAGCCACTATGCCGAGATGGTCTAAATTCTCGATTTGTAAGGGAGGAACCTACTGCGAGAAGGACTTCCCTTTAGCTTAGAACATCCCATATCTTTTATTCCCTGTCAACCTGCGGAATGTAGGTTTAAAGTACCCTTTAGATGTTTACCTTATATGGGGGTGGAGGGACTTGAACCCACACGACTTATACAGTCAACGGATTTTCATTCCCCCTCAACTTTCGTTGCCACCAAAGTACAGTATTCAGTAATGACCTAAACACTGCAATCCATGGCGTTGGGAATTGGACTCTCCCTTTACCCACGACCTAGCTTGTAAGGAATTTACAACCTTAACACTAACCGTTAGGGTAGCTCCCGTCGAGTCTCTGCACCTTCCTAGAGAAAATACGCTTAAACTCAGCTATTTCCCTAGGCTTGGCTCAGGATTGCCATAACTGAACAATTGTCCAGAAGAAGGTTTCCCTGAATTTGAGAGCTTTCACTCAATGGATTACTCCAAAGAGGCTCAATTACTTAAGTCCGCAGCGTCTACCATTCCGCCACACCCCCGTCTTCATTCATTTATAGTATCATGTTCGACACCAATTTACATCTAATCAGTTTATAAAGGTTAAATCATTCCTTAATAAATCCTCTTAAATAGCTAGATTACTTAAAATATATAGTATTCGATGGATATTTTGTGTGAGGTTGTATGGATACTCTTCCCCAGCAGATGAACTATATATCAGCAAGATTAGAATCTATGCACCAGTTGATTGAACAACTTGACCTTAAAATCAGTCAATTGTATCGAGACGGAAAATCCACTTTAGAATGGGAGAAGGAACCCAGTTTGACCTCGGACTACAGGGGAGGACAACAGTCACGTACCAGTGAATTCTTAAATAACGGACTGTTGCATAAAGACATTCTTTCAGATCATAGTTTTTCAGAATTTGATCATCGTAAAAAAGAAAAAGAGCTGACCCCTGAAATTCAAATTCAACGGCTAACCGCCCAATTAACCGCAGCCTATAATCGCATTGCCGCATTGGAGGAGCAACTGCTTTTACGTAGTCGCTATCACTAAGCAATGACATCCTCTCGATTTGAAGAACAAGGATTCCCAGTCAGCCCGCACTAAGTGGGCTCCTGATGGATAAACAAATCATTGCTAACTCCCTCAGTTAGGGTCTTATGCTGGCTCATACACCCACCAAAGTAGAGATGCCCAACCGCCAGTACAGTTTTATCGCTTTATGCCCTAAAGAGCAGAGCTTGAGCCCCCTACTTGGGTACATCCTACCTTGGCGACGACCCTCACCCTAAATCCGACTCCCCTTCTTCCAGTTTAGGAGAAGGGGTTGGAAGATAAGGGCAAATTTGCAAAACTGGGATGTATTCCCCTTATTTTTTGATCAGTGGTTATCTGTTACCGTCTTATGGGAGTACCACAGGGATAGGTTGCGATGGATGGCTCACTCATAGGGATTACCCCATGGGAGGGGTCGGCTTTTGCCGCAACATAGTCAGCCCGAAGTTGAGTTAACCGGTCAGTACGCTGATGGTAAAGCCGTTTTAGGGGTCGGGGGGCGCATTGTTTCAGAGTATAGGCTGCCATGATCGGCAGGGCGATGGTGCTATCGGTATAGCAAACAATGGTGTTAGGTAATTCCTGAGGGTCTACTTTTCCCCAACTCACCGCTTCACTGGGGGTAGCGCCAGACAATCCGCCGGTGTCGGGACGGGCATCAGTGATTTGGATGAAGTAGTCATGCCCCCGTTCCTCTAACCCTAACACCTCATGGAGTTGGGGTTGGGTCTGTAATAGAAAATTCTTAGGACTTCCGCCACCAATCATAATCGCTGCACTTTTACCCTCTATCCCTGGAATACCTGATTCACGGGCACCATAGGCGATCGCAGCTGTTTCATTCACATCCAGGGATGGGTCAAGGACTAACCGGGAGGATCCATCCAAAGCCATGGCTGCCACATTCATGCCAATGGAACTGTCTCCAGGAGAGGAAGTATAAATGGGGACACCACATTCATAAGCAGTGGCAAGCAAGCAAGAGTTTTGAATGCCCAGTCGTTTTTCTACTTCCCGTACATACTGACCGAGCAGATAATGAAATTCTGCCGTGCCCATAGGCTTCTGAAATGGTTCTGCCTTCAAAACCTGACGGATAAAGGCATCGGTTTGGAGCAGAACATCGTATTCAAACAAAATATCATAGATACGAATTTGCCCAGACTGCCGTAATTCTACATCATCAGTAAACGGACTCCCTGCATATAAACTCAACCCTAAACCATAGTGGAGATCATGGTATAGATTGGCTCCCGTGCTAATCATCCAATCAATGAATCCATTTCGCATCAGGGGAGCTAAAATACCAACTCCAAACCCTGCCGGAGTCATTGCTCCGGACAAACTAACTGCCACAGTCACCCCCGGTTGCATCACATCGCGACTGAGCAGATGACAAATCTCCCGTAAACGGGCTGAATTATAGGCAGTAAAGTACCCGTCAATTAAATCCACCACACTAATTTCAGCGGGCATGGGGGCGGGTGCAATGCGATGACCAAACAATTTTGCCATTGACGAACCTCAATAATCTTGGAAGGGTGGATACCATAGAAATGTCTGAAAAGAAACCATTGTGAGGGGTAGATCAGGTCTTGGGGGAGACAGGCTATCCTGGTTTCGCAAAAATTAATTGGAACGGTTGCTAAACCCATAGGGTTGGACGGGTAAATGTATCATGACCCATGGCAACGTTCCATCTAAACCGTTGAATCTCAAAAACGGTAAGACAGTAACCATGGAACAACCTGTAAGTTGTCCAATCACAACATTGGATTTAGCAAAAAATCTTTACAACAGACAAAGTGACCGACCCAGTTCGCAAACCAACTGAGAAATGCAGGGAAGCTCGTCTAAGGCTAGGGTATAAACGAATACTAACCAATTTCCAACAATTTGCCAACCTATGAGTTGCAGGTCGATCAGCTCATACTAGGGGCTTCACACCCATCTATCCAAGACAAGGCTGGATCAGAGCGACGCTTACGCTTTAATTTCATTTCCAGGTACCACAGGGGTTGCCATGGGAACCTTGACAAAGGCAGTGGGTTCAATGTAATTCGTTACAGCGGGTAGGATAGACATGATTAATGTAACATGTTTAGCCAAAATTGACCATTAAAATCTAAATTTGAAGCAATTTGAAGAGGGGGACTATTGCTGCCTAGGGTTTATTCAGTTGGCGAGTGATTTCCAATAGTTCATCTGAATCGGCTTGTTTCCCCTGTTGCTGAAATAACTGTATTGCTGTTTGCAAGTCTGCCAATGCCTCCCGATTTCGCCCTAAACTTCTATAGGTTAACCCTCTCTGGCGATAGGCATTCACGTATCCCGAGTCAATGCGGATACTATAGGTGTAGTCAGCAATGGCTAACTCTAACTTATTTTCCGTCTGATAGACGACTCCGCGATTATAGTAACTACGAGCATTATCAGGATTCAGGCGGATGGATAGGGTTAAGTGAGCGATCGCTGCCCTGCGATCGCCTTTTTCATGGGTAATCATTCCTTTCTGCAAAAAAGCTTCTGACTTTACAATATTATCAGCTGCATAATCAACAGATTCATCAACTTTCTGAATTGCCTCATCGTATTTTTTCTGTTCCCTTAAATCCCGTGCTTGATCCAGTAATTTCTCGGGGCTAACTGGAAATAACCGTGGTAAATTTATGGAAATCCATGTTGCCCCCCCCATTAGAGTTAGGATAATTACTCCAGCTTGAATTTTTTTATGT
Organism: uncultured Synechococcales cyanobacterium; assembly: GCA_903897715.1. Taxonomy (GTDB): domain Bacteria; phylum Cyanobacteriota; class Cyanobacteriia; order CAIUCS01; family CAIUCS01; genus CAIUCS01. The sequence continues at coordinate 25,671 of CAIUCS010000154.1, read as the reverse complement.
AGACCCAGAGACCTAGGTTTCCGAACCATTTTGGCTGACTGGGTTGCCTCAACTTCTGATACCGCTGCTGGTACATCCCCGCTGGAGATGGGAATCACTTCAGACGGCGGGTTTGCTCCTAGTTGAAAATCCGGAAGTTGAGGATGAGCTGCCTGACTGGGGAACGGAGTTCTGGCAATTGGGTTGGGATTGGGATTAGCAGGAAAATTCAGGACTGGCACCCCTAACTGGTCTGATGTGGGACTTAAGCCCCCATTACCTAAATTAACTATAATTCTGCCTGAAGAGGATGGGGAGTTTAGCTCCCCAGTAGACCGGGAACCTCCCAGGGTGGAAAGGTTAGACGGGATGATGAGTTGGGAGGGGGGTAGCATGGTGGGCTGATAAGGAGAACTTGGCTCCACAGAGCCGTTGCTTATTCCTCCAGACAGGTCGTGGGCATCCCATTGGGATAAGTGTTCAGTAACACAGTCCTCCTCCAGATTTTGAACCTCTGCATCCGTTAAATCCAGCATTTGCTTTAGGTTATTTAAGGCATTACGGGTTTTTCCCTCTATGGGATATTGTTGTTGTAGAGCCACCATCAAAGCCTTTCGATAATTGCTTAGTTTACTTTGCCGTTCCTCCATCGTTACTTTTACCTGCTTTTGAATGTATTCAATGTCTTTGGTTTGTATCTTTAAGGTGTATTGTAAGTCCCGTAGGGCAGTTATCTGTTCTCCAGAGAGGGGATGACCATGTATGTAGTAACTTACCAATGCTTGTTCATACTGAATAAGCTTTTGTTGATATGCGTGATAGGGTTGAAAAACCTCGGATTCAATTTGGTTAACCACCTCCGCCGATAAATTGAGACCTTTTTGGATGATTTTCAGTGCTTTTTTTTCAAATTCTGAAATAGACCCTCCTTCTTCCCGATACACCACTTCCCTCTGATAGAGGAAACGCGGGGTGGGGGGTGGGGTCCGGGCAATGACAATTTCCCCATCTTGCTGCTCCCCAAATAATTCAGGAGTGGTAACCGGGTTAAGGGGAAATGACCGTTTTTTGGCATAATTATGCCATTCAGATACTATCACATGACCATCTTTATCCCAATCGGCAAGACCAGTTTTTAATCCTTCCATAAGGTAATGTAGGTAGGGGGAAGGTAAGCAATATTCTGGCTTAAACAGGTCATGGGCAGGATTAAGAGCGGTTAGAACTATACGACCTTTTCCACCCAATTTTTGGTCATAGTCAACTGTATCTTTAGCATAGGGCAGGGATTCGGCAGCACCGCTCAAATAACCATCGATGACCACTACCTGACGCAATGACCGGCTGTTATCCAAAACGTGCTGAATAAAATTGGCATCCACAGCCGTGGATTTAACTAAACCACCCTGTCCATTTTTACGGGTAATCCCGGTGCTTAAGTAGAGATTGACATGATGATCAATAATGCAGTGTCCTGAATACAGGAATAAGCCTAAATCAGCCACCTCCATCCCCCTAAAAGTTTCCTCAATCCCCTCTTCCATGGATTGGCGGTCTGGGTTAATTAACACCTGAACGTGATTAAACCCCCCCAGGTTTTCATGCTCTAAGACTTTTACCAAAGCCTGTAAGTCAGGAGCGATGGCAGGTTTAACTGTGGCATCAGGATTATAACTACTGACCCATATTAAAAGGGCAATTTTTTTCACTGGGCAGTGTGGTATAAAGGTGACAATGAAACAGAGTCGTCTGAACTAACTTTAGCAATAACTTTATCCAATGTAACCACCCACCCGATATTTAAGGCTGATTAAACAATCTCTGGGTCGGTTTTTGCCCTTTGGTAACCCGAAAGGATGGATGTTCTAGGATTTTTTATCATGGTGTTCATGGGTACCTGGAGATGTCAGATTGAACAGTGTTAAGAAATATATGGTTTGTGACTTTGTATACATTTCCTCCGTCCCTTAATCCCCTACCCTCAAATTAACTATGACCATCCCACAATCACCAAGTACAGTTCCTCCCCAGGTTCTCATTGCTCTGGCAACGGTTCCTTTTCTAGGGACATTACTGGTTAGCAACTCCATTATCAATTTAATGGGTGAGTTGGGACAATTGAGTGAGGAGTTGTTTCGGGGCGATCGCCTACCCCTGTTACCCTTAAAGGCAAATGGTGAGATTGGAAATCCTGATTCGCCGTAAATGTAATTTATACAAAATGACCAGAGTTGACGATAAGACCTTAGAATTAATGCGTATTCAGTCCTATGTAGGCCTATGAGTCCCAACCTACCCCCCTCCGACCAAACCACTAACATTGGTATTAGTTTAGAAGCGCATCATACTTCTGATACGGTTCATCAACTTGTCGAACCGTTTATTGATAATGGCTTCATGGATACCCAAAGCAACTCAACCATGGTTAATTCTTTCATCCCCTCCCCAGATTCCTCAGATTTTTGGTTACGCCATCGGCTTAAAACCGTGGAAGAGTTGTGGGAGTCGGTTTTACTGCGAGAATGTGGACAGGAACTGGTGGATTTATTACGACAACTCCGAAGCAGGTGTTCGCCGGAGGGATTGGCTCCTAATTTTCAAAAAACTGAAGTCTTATCGATTATTGAACGTTTAGATTTAAATGAAGCTATTCGAGCGGCTCGTGCGTTTGCCCTTTATTTTCAATTGATTAATATCATTGAGCAATCTGCGGAGCAACGGAATCATCAACTTGTTTACAAAACCCTTAGTGATTCCATTGCCGTTACCCATGGTAATTACTTCAACGGGGAGCGGCAGGATTCCCAATTACGGGACGGGAAGGGAGAAAATCTTTTTACGGAAACCAAGGCTTTGCAAGTTGATCTTCTGGAAAAAACCTTGCCGGAGGATATGACCAGTCGTCGGGATGTGGGGACTTTTGACACATTATTTCAAAAACTATGGGCACTGAATGTTCCCCCCCAACAGATTCAACGCCTCATTCAAGATTTAGAGATTAACTTGGTTTTCACTGCCCATCCCACAGAAATTGTGCGCCATACCATACGGGATAAACAACGGGGAATCGCTAAAATTCTACGCCGCTTGGATCAACTAGAGGAAGGATTGTGTTCCAATGGCACGGTTTCCTTTTGGGAAACAGAAGATTTACGGGAACAGCTTACGGAAGAAATTCGCTTATGGTGGCGGACTGATGAATTACATCAGGCGAAGCCAACGGTTCTGGACGAAGTAGATTATGCTTTACATTATTTTCAAGAGGTGCTGATTGATGTGATCCCTCGACTCTACCAGCGGTTCAAACGTTCCTTAAATGCTTCTTTCGGTGGAATGGCTCCCCCAGCGTCTAACTTTTGCCGGTTTGGTTCCTGGGTTGGTGCTGACCGGGATGGAAACCCCTTTGTGACTCCCCAGGTCACTTGGCAGACTGCCTGTTATCAACGACAACAAATCATTACAAAATATTTGGAATCGGTTAAACGACTTATCAATTTACTGAGTATTTCCTTGCATTGGAGTGATATTTTACCAGATCTGTTGGAGTCACTGGAACAGGATCAGGGTCAACTACCAGAAGTTTATGAAAAGTTGGCAATTCGTTATCGTCAAGAACCCTATCGGATGAAGTTAGCCTATATCCAAAAACGATTAGAGAATACCCGCGATCGCAATCTACGTCTTTATCACGGGGATGATCCCGACTCTACGGGTAGTATTTACCGTAACGGTGGGGAGTTTTTGGCTGAACTACAATTAATTGCCACCAACCTAAATGTAACTGGTCTCCAATGTCGGGAACTGGAGAATCTCATTGGACAGGTGGATGTGTTTGGCTTTAACTTGGCAAGTTTAGACATACGCCAGGAAAGTCCACGACATTGTGAAACAATTCATGAAATTGCTGAATATCTACAAATATTGCCCCGTCCCTATGCTGAACTATCAGAAACAGAAAAGACAGAATGGTTAATCCAGGAATTAAAGACCCGCCGTCCCCTTATTCCGGGAGAATTATTACCCTATTCAGAACGAACCCAAGAGACGATTGAAACGTTTCGGGTAATTCGGCGACTCCAGCAGGAATTTGGGGAGGGTATTTGCCATACTTACATTATTAGCATGAGTCATACTGTTAGTGATCTTCTAGAAGTATTGCTATTGGCGAAGGAAGCCGGACTGTATGATCCAGTCACCTGTATTGGAACAATTCAGGTGGTGCCCCTATTTGAAACTGTGGATGATTTGAAACAAGCTCCCGTTGTGATGGAGTTCCTATTCCGTTTACCCTTATATCGTGCCTTATTAGCGGGTGGGCATCCCTCAGTCCCCATAACTCAATCGGCTGAAAAGGTGAATGAGGAATACTCCCCTCCATCCCTACAGGAAATTATGTTGGGTTATTCCGATAGCAATAAGGATTCTGGCTTTCTGAGTAGTAACTGGGAGATTCATAAAGCCCAAAAGTCATTACAACGGTTAGCATCTAAGTTTGGGGTTCATCTGCGTATTTTCCATGGTCGGGGCGGATCCGTGGGTCGGGGAGGCGGTCCTGCCCATGCGGCCATCCTAGCTCAGCCAGCACGGAGTATTAATGGACGGATTAAAATTACTGAACAGGGGGAGGTGTTAGCTTCAAAATATACCCTGCCAGAACTGGCACTGTTTAATCTGGAAACGATTACTACTGCGGTTATCGAATCCAGTTTATTGGGAAGTGGGTTTGATGATATTGACCCATGGATTGAAATTATGGAGGAGTTATCGGCGCGATCCCGAACCCATTATCGTTCCTTAATTTATGAACAACCAGACTTTATTGATTTCTTTCATCAAATCACCCCCATTGAGGAAATCAGTCAACTTCAAATCAGTTCCCGACCAGCTCGTCGCGGCGGCAAACGGGACTTAAATAGTCTACGTGCCATTCCTTGGGTATTTTCATGGACACAGGTGAGGGTACTGTTACCCTCTTGGTATGGATTGGGAACCGCTTTACATGAATTTGTAGCCCAGGATCCTGAGGAACATTTGAAATTATTGCGTTATTTTTATTACAAATGGCCATTCTTTAAAATGGTGATTTCCAAGGCGGAAATGACCCTTTCTAAAGTTGATCTCCAAATTGCTCATCATTATGTAGAACAACTGGCAAGCCCAGAAGATATGGCGCGGTTTGAAACGGTTTTTCAGCAAATTGCTGATGAATATCAACTCACCCGTCAATTGGTGCTGACCATTACCGATCACCATCGATTACTAGACGGAGACCCGGAACTACAGCGATCGGTTCAATTACGGAATGGAACTATCGTTCCATTGGGGATGATCCAAGTCTCGTTGTTAAAGCGATTACGTCAACATAAAAGTGTGTCTAGTTCCGGGTTCATTCGTTCCCGTTATAGTAAGGGTGAATTATTAAGGGGGGCAATGTTGACCATTAATGGTATTGCTGCCGGGATGAGAAATACGGGTTAGCTGTTTATTGAGACCCCTCTTTCCCAAAATGCACTCCTTAAAATAAGGGTAACTGGGTCATGTTAGTCCAGAACGGACTAACACCATCAGGTTCCATAACCTCCATTCCGTCATGAAGAGGGGTTGTCAGCTCTTGACCTAACTCCCCCTGGGATTGTAGGGTATTTAGAAATTTAACCTGCTCCGGTGGTTGGTCATTCCACCATCCATCCTGATGTAATAATTGTTGAGCAGTCGTTATCAGCTCCTGAGCAATATCTTGCAGGTCTTCCCGATGGTGCAAATAGGTGTGTAGGGCAGCAATGGGGTCAGTGCTTGTGTTAACCCCAAGGTTAGGGATACGGGGTCTGGTGAGTTGACTCACTAATTGGGGTTGAATGGTAAAACTATGGGCATTTGATAATGCTTGTTTAAGACCATGGTTATCAATTTGTTCCAATTGACTGGGCTTGAGGCGATAAACCAGACGAACAATTGCTGAATGCAGATGGGATGGGTCAAGGGCAGCCAGGATGTGGGATTGAGGGGTATCCGATTGAGTGACATCTAAATCGATGGTTCGAAATGGACGGACTGTTAAGGGGCAAAACTCAACTTTAACCTCTCCCTTCTCTAGTTCTACCATCACAAAACCCTTGGTTTCGTTCTCTTCACTAAAGTCAACCCGTTCAATACTACCGGGATAAACAACGGGGGGATTTTGACAAAGGATTTGATGACGATGGACGTGTCCTAAAGCGACATAGTCAAAACAATCTCGGGTAAATAAGGATAAAGGCAGGGTAAACCCTTTACCCACTGCTAAAAACCGCTCAGCCCCAAAGGTAGCTGTATCAACCATGGCATGGGCAAGTAGTATGGTTGGCAAGTGGGGATTGAGTCCTCGGATTTCACCTTCTAGGGCGAGGGCTAACCGTTCAATCAATCGGTGATGGATATCTGATAGGGATAAACCATCGGTTTCGGGACGGGTTAATAGGGTGGAACGGGTTAACCAGGGCAGGGTAATTACTTGAACCGTTCCATGGGCAGTTGGAATGCAATGGGTTTTGAGGCGATCGCCCACCCAAAAACCAGGAACCCCAAGGGTACGGTAAATACATAAACTATCCCCTCCCTCCCCCTGGGAATGTTGGTCGTGGTTACCCACTAACAATACGGCGGGGATGCCCCCATCCACTAGGCGACGGAACTGACAGGCGAATGCCTCTTGTACAATGGGAAGCGGGGTGGCGTTGGGAAAAGCATCCCCCCCAAATAAAACCAAATCCACTGGTTCAGCGATCGCTCGGTCAATACACTGGCGTAATGCAGCAATAAAGTCTTCCAACCGTGTATTCAACCCCGTCTCAGGATTAATGCGTCCATGATTGAACCCACTGCCCATATGGATATCAGAAAGATGTAGGATTTTAATCACAGCCGATCCTATGGAATATATGGTTTATCTTACAGGAGATTATTCCCAAGATAATAAATTCGGATGATGCCCCACAAACGATGGCTTAAAATCTACAATAACTATTAATCTTCATTCCATTCCCCGTCCATGCCTTCTGCTTTCCTTGACCGTTTATATAGCCCCGACACTCCCGTCATTGTATTTGATGGGGCAATGGGTACCAATCTACAACTACAAAATTTAACAGCGCAAGACTTTGGCGGAGCTGAATACGAAGGATGCAACGAATATTTAGTCGAAACAAAGCCCGAAGCAGTCATCAAGGTTCATCGAGATTTCTTAACAGCAGGGGCGGATGTGATAGAAACTGATACCTTTGGTGGCAGTACTTTTGTGCTGGCAGAATATGGACTGGGGCATCGCGCCTATGACCTAAACTTAGCGGCTGCTCGACTTGCCCGGCAGGTAGCCATTGAATTTTCCACCACTGATAAGCCCCGGTTTGTTGCTGGTTCCATTGGACCTGGCACGAAGTTACCCACCTTGGGTCACATTGATTACGATACTTTAAAGGATGCTTTTACGGTTCAGGTAGAAGGTCTGATGGATGGAGGGGTGGATTTACTACTGGTGGAGACCTGTCAGGATGTTTTGCAAATTAAGGCGGCATTGAATGCCATTCAAACCGTCTTTACCCAGAAAGGGAGCCAACTGCCCTTGATGGTCTCAGTCACCATGGAGATCCAAGGAACCATGTTGATTGGCACGGATATTAGTGCCGTACTGGCTATCTTGGAACCGTATCCAATTCATATTCTAGGTTTGAATTGTGCCACTGGTCCTGATCGCATGGCAGATCATATAAAATATCTATGCCAACATTCACCCTTTGTGGTTTCCTGCATTCCCAATGCCGGACTACCTGAAAATGTTGGCGGACATGCCCATTATAAACTCACCCCCATGGAGCTACGGATGGCACTGCACCGATTTGTGGAAGACTGGGGAGTGCAGATTATTGGAGGATGTTGTGGAACTCGTCCTGACCACATTGAGGCATTAGCCAGTATCGGCAGTACCTTAACCCCTAAAATTCGCCCAGTTCGGACTGGGAGACCCTCGGATAGAGGTGGATCATCCCCAGTAACGTCTCATTGCCCACCCTCCCCCCGTCCATCATTTCACTATATTCCAGCTGCAGCTTCTATTTATTCTGCACAACCCTATGAGCAGGATAATTCATTTTTGATCGTTGGAGAACGGCTAAATGCTAGTGGCTCTAAAAAAGTACGGGAATTACTCACTGGTGAAGATTGGGATGGACTGGTGGCGGTAGCGCGGTCACAGGTCAAGGAAGGAGCCCATATCTTGGATGTGAATGTGGATTATGTAGGGCGGGATGGGGAAAAGGATATGAAAGCCTTGGTTTCCCGTTTAGTCACCAATGTTCCCTTACCCCTCATGCTAGACTCAACCGAATGGGAAAAAATGGAAGCCGGATTAAAAGTAGCCGGAGGAAAATGTATCCTCAATTCTACCAATTTTGAAGATGGAGAACCGCGATTTTATAAAGTATTGGAACTAGCCAAACACTATGGTGCGGGTCTGGTCATTGGAACCATTGATGAGGAGGGAATGGCTCGTACCGCAGAACGTAAATTCCGCATTGCTCAGCGTGCCTACCAGTGCGCCCTAGACTATGGTCTGCCTGCCCATGAACTCTTTTTTGATACCCTAGCATTACCTATTTCCACTGGTATTCCCGAAGACCGTGGCAACGGTAAGGCAACGATTGATGCAATTAGGATGATTCGTCAACAATTGCCAGGATGTCATATTATGCTAGGGGTGTCTAACATTTCCTTTGGTTTAAACCCCGCCGCCCGAATTGTACTCAATTCTATGTTCTTACATGAAGCCACCTTGGTCGGCATGGATGGGGCAATTGTGAGTGCTGCTAAGATTTTACCCCTTGCTAAAATTGATCCAGGTCACCAAGAAATCTGTCGTCAACTAATCTATGACGAACGCCGTTTTGAAGGAGACCTGTGTGTTTTTGACCCGTTAACTGAACTAACACGCATGTTTGCAGGGGTTTCCACCAAAGAGGCTCGATCCCCGGATGCCCTTACAGATCTGCCAATCCCTGAACGGTTGAAGCGACATATCATTGATGGAGAACGGATTGGTTTAGAAGAAGCCTTAAACATGGCACTTGAACAATACCCACCCTTAGAAATTATCAATACTTTTTTGTTAGACGGTATGAAAGTTGTGGGAGAGTTATTTGGTTCTGGTCAGATGCAATTACCCTTTGTCTTACAATCTGCTGAAACCATGAAAGCGGCTGTGGCGTTTTTAGAACCATGGATGGAAAAATCAGAAACTGGCAGCCATGCCAAGGGTACGGTCATTATTGCCACCGTTAAAGGAGATGTTCACGATATCGGCAAAAACTTGGTTGATATTATCTTGACCAATAACGGGTATCGTGTGATCAACCTAGGGATTAAGCAGCCAGTCGATCAAATTTTAGACGCTCAAGCTAATTATCATGCGGACTGTATTGCCATGAGCGGGCTATTAGTCAAATCTACCGCTTTTATGAAGGAGAATTTAGAAGTATTTAACCAGCGGGGTATTACGGTTCCAGTGATTTTAGGTGGGGCGGCACTAACTCCTAAGTTTGTTAATGAAGATTGTCAAAGGGTCTATAAAGGGCAGGTTATTTATGGAAAAGATGCTTTTTCTGACCTGCATTTTATGGATAAACTAATGCCTGCAAAGGCAGCGGGGGAATGGGATGATGGGCAAGGGTTTTTAAGGGAATTACAGCCAAAAGAGATAAACCACCTTCCAGATTCAATGGGTGAGTCAGTGGAACAATTCCATCAATCTTCCCCCATCCCTTCTGAGGCTGAACAAACCCAACGTTCAGCCGTTGTCTCCCTTGATATTCCCCGTCCTGCCCCTCCCTTTTGGGGAACCCGTGTACTGAAGGGGGCTGATTTACCCTGGGATGACATTTTCGGGTATCTGGATTTACAAGCATTGATTGCAGGGCAGTGGCAATTTAGAAAACCTAAGGAACAAAACCGAGATGAGTATAATCAGTTCTTACGGGATCGGGTTTACCCCATCCTTGAGACGTGGAAGGAACGGATTGTGGCAGAAGGGCTGTTGCACCCCCAAGTGGTTTATGGTTATTTCCCCTGTTTTGCTGACGGGAATACCCTACATTTATATCATCCATCCCACCTGAGTGGTGATGAACATTCAACCCACCAGCCCCTGACTGCCGTTCCTGAACCGGTGGTAACTTGGCAGTTCCCTCGACAAAAGTCCTTGCGGCGGCTTTGTATTGCCGATTTTTATTTACCCATTCCTACTCCTGATGCATCAGAGCCCATCAATTTTGATGTGTTACCAATGCAAGCCGTTACTATGGGGGAAGAGGCAACGGAATTTGCCCAGTCTTTATTCCAAGCCAATAACTACACTGATTATTTATATTTCCATGGTTTAGCCGTCCAGTTGGCAGAAGCCCTTGCAGAATGGATTCATGCTCGTATTCGCCGGGAATTAGGGTATGGAAATCTGGAACCAAAAACCCTTCGGGATGTGTTAGCACAGCGTTACCAAGGTTCCCGTTATAGTTTTGGGTATCCAGCCTGTCCCAATATCCATGACCAGTTCAAACAATTAGAACTGTTGCAAACTGAACGGATTGGGATGTTTATGGATGAAAGTGAGCAACTGTACCCCGAACAGTCAACCACTGCATTTGTGGCTTACCATCCGGCCGCTAAATATTTTAGTTCCTAGTTGAAGCCATTTACCGCTGACATAGCATTCGTTGCCGATCCCTGAGGGGTTCTTGCCAAGAATAAGCAAAATGACTAACGGTATCCAACTGAGGTCTAAATTGACTGAGGGCTTGCATTTGTAATTCCAGTGGGGGGTGTTCAGCAAAGGTAGTCCCCCAAGCGCCAGCCAATGCGGGCATTACTTGGGTACCTGGCGGAGCCTGGCTGAGTACCCTTTGTACCTGATTAGCGATGCATCGACCATCTTCACAAATTGCATAGGACATGGGATGCCATTCCAAGGTATTGGGAAAGTTCTCCCAAAATTGTAATCGGGAGTCAAATCCCTGCCCAATCCTTTGGTTTCCTTCCGGGAAAAATACAACTCCACTGGCAATCCCACGGGCTTTTGCTATGTCAGTGGCTAGGTTGAGAAATTCTAAAATTCCTTGGAACCCATGAGTCACGGTTAATGCCCATAATTGGTAAGGGATGGAAGTGGATGGATTTAAGGAGAATAATGGTTTTGCCATTACTGGGATACGCCATAGTGGAGACTTTTCTCGGGGATGTCGGTTGTGTGTAGCCCGGATATCAGCATTACTCACTGTTCCACGGCGCATAAATTGTTGCAGTAGATCAAACGCTTTTCCGTTCAGAGCCCGGTCTGATAAGGCTTGTCTGGACGCTTCTCCATAAATCCATAAATCTTTAACTTCACTGGCAATGGAAGCGGTTCCTTGTCCTCTGAGATACCGAACATAATCAAACAAAATGCCATCGGGTTGACGTTGAACAATGGCTTGGATCAGTTGACGGAAGTCTTGACGGGCTTGAGGATGGTAGGGATCGATAAAAACTTGGGTGCCTGATGCGTGCGGATCATCGGGGCTACTAGGGATGGAGAGGGTGGTTTGGTTTCTGCCATTACGGGCTAATACAGACTGGCGATCCCCCAGTTGTCCATAGATATAACCAAAATTCATGGTAAAGACCCAAGCATATACCTTCAGACCCCGAGCCCTTCCTTTGGCAATTATTTGGGCTAACAAATCCACCTGTTCATTCTTCGTTCCTTTGACTACGGATAACCATGGGGTAGGGTTATCATTTGCTGGCAAAAGTACTTGACCACTGTAGAAAACCTCTACATATACCTGGTTATATCCTCGACTGACAATGTCATCCAATACCCGATCAATGGCACCGGGAGTTCCATCACAGGGATACAGCCTTAACCAAATTGCTAAATTTTTAGGCCAGTTTTCTCGACGACATTGGCTTAGTCGCTGGGCGTTTTGGAGGATAGATGCTTCATAAAGTTTCTGGGCTTGAGGGTCTCCATTGAGACTGAGATGAAGTAGACGATCGTGCTGGATCATTGCCGAAGAATCCATCTGACAGGGCAGGAAGGGGGGAATCTGGGCTGAGGTGGGGGTTAAGGGGAAGGATGACAAATAAGTGGTTAAAACAGTAATAACCGATAATTTCCATCTCTGAACAGTAACAAGGCGTTGTTTTAATCTCACCATAGCCGAATATGTGGTCTCTAAATCGGGGACTGCCTTAAGTCTAGGAAATTTTTCACGGTTTAATCAAGAGACATGAAAACCGTAAACCCAAAACCCTTAACCCCTATTCCAACTTCCCAGTTCACCATGGCATAAAAAGACTATTTTAATAGTTCAAATAAACTATTTAGTTCAAATGAACTAAATTTGTGGTATTCTATATAGTTGTAAGGAGACGTTATCAAAAAACAGTTCAACCATGAGTTTATGCCTTGTATTTGAAGTCATGACTAATCAACAAAAAAGTAAAGATCTCTCGCTGAACCCAATTTCAGTATTTGGGCTAACCCTATTGATGGCATTGGCTTTAGGGTGGAGTTCATTCAACTATGGTGGTACCAAGGTGGCGGTAAGCCAGGATGGTGATTGTTTAGAAATTATGCCCTCAGATGCAGCCTTGCAGCCTGATCAACTGAAGCAATTAGATGACCAAAAAGAAGCTAGTCGTCAAGATATCCACCGGTCCCTGGGGCGACCCTACTGTTCACTGCCAAAAGTTACTATACGCTTTCAAACCATTACCGAGCGGGAGGTATATGTAACTTCTCAAAACAATCGAGTCATTCTTGCTTACGAAAACAATCGTTTCATAGGCTATAGTTTTCTCCCTCAACGCCCCATCCACGGGAGCCAAGTGGAATTAGAACTAGGACCCTGGATGGGAGTGCAATCGGGGGAACATATTTCGGGGCGACCTGTAATTGCCGGGCTAGGTGAAATCTCTTTAAAAAGTTCTGAAGAGGTTTATGCTCCTGCCAATGGTCGAGTGGAGACCGATTTTGTGTTTATTTCAGGGGGAACCCTATCCCCCTCTAGGGAAGATTGTCTTTTGTTTAGTAGTGCCCTGTTTCCAACCTACATAACTCAATTATGTGGATTAAAAAACCGGTATCCCGGTTCAGTCCAACAAAACAATGGCATCGGTGCAACCAATGGTCAGCTCAATGTGGCACTTTTGTCGTGGAGACAAGATGGAGGAAGGGGACGCAAATGGATGTTTGTTTCTCCTTCCCCTGACTTTTTGAAAGGGTTCTTTCGTCCTTAACATGTTCAATCTTGATTTCCTATTCCTTAATCCTGTTGAATTACCTTTGTATGAACATGTTAACGTTACTCCGATCCCCTTCTCTTTCCCTATTGCTGATCATTTCCATGGGGGGTATGGTTTATGGTTTTTCTGGTTCACCCGCTCAGGCTAAAGAAGTAGACCTAAGGGATTACTTTAATCCTGAATTACCCCAAACCAGCACTCCTTCTACTCCATTGAAAGAAAGAGGAACCAGTTATGATTCAGGGACTTTTTCATCCATCCCCCACCAAACTTCCATTCCTGACAATATTCCCCGTCCTTCTGACTTTTCCACTTTCCTGCCAGAGCCCTCTCCTGTAATCTCCCGTCCCTCCCCCATCCCAGAAACTTCCATTGAGGGTGAAAACCAGGAAAGTCAAGTGGTCAGGTTACCCCAAAATTGGTGGATATTGGGGGCTGACTCCCCCCTGGCGATCGCCATTGGAATGGCTGAAGGGACTCGTCAATTGGATGGGACTAAGAATCCTGCTTACTATTGGCATACTGACCCTGGTAATGGTGCCAATAACGTTGGTACCTTTAGCTACCAACATCTTTCTCCCAATGAAATTCAAGCTGTAGAAAGGGCAAGGGGAGCATCGAAGAAGCGACAAATCTCAGCGCAATTGGATTTACCCACCGTGGCTGACCAGCGGCAATTGCAAAAATTAAGGCAGTTTCAGGAACAACTCCGGCGTATGGCTATCGCCAAGGGAATTACCTTAAATCAGGAAGAATTAATTAACGGCTTGGATCTTGCCAACCAAAGTGAAGCTGCGGCATTCTCCCATTGGGGGTTTATTGACCGACTTGCCCAGATGCGTCAGTTAGTCACGGATCCTGCTGAACAATTAACGGAAGCACGGGTTTGGTCCTATTGGTGTCCTAAGCGAAATCAATGGGATGCACCAGGGCTCAACAACAATTATGAGGATATCCGCCGAGATCAGGAACGAAGGCAAAAAGCAATCCATCGCTTTTTCAGCCGTCAAACCTGGCATGATTGGATAGCTGATGTGCCATTATCAGAGCAAATAGAAACCCAAGCCAGACGGATTATTAACTGGTAATCAGTTTCAGTCTTTGGCAACCGGGCACAAGTATAGTCAAATTCCTCAGACCTTCCTGCCCCTCCATCAACGAATCATGACCTATTCCCACTTATCCCTATCCCTACCATGAACCCCTCCTATCTTCATCCCCAAAACATCCAGCGTGTTATGCAAATTCAACAATTGGTCTGTCTAGAGTCAGAACGGGAAGCCGTCAACCTGATTATTGCCTTAGGATGGCAAGCAGTATTAAACCACTTAGTTGAAACAATCGGCTTCCCAGCTCCTGACGTCTTGATTCCATCCAATGATTATCCCTATCCTAGAGATGAATCGTTGGTTTGGGACCGAGACTCTCGGAGTGAATCCTCCAATAATCCGTTCCCATCCACCTCTATCCCCCAACCGTTGCTAGTCCAGCCCAGTGGACACAACCATCCTTCCATTCCTGGAAATGATCATCCACTGGGGGGCAGGCTCCACCCCAATCATCCCCCAAGAACCACCAATGGGATTGAACCTCGTTTATTCAGTACCTTGCGTGATGTGGAATTCTAACCCCCCATTTGGCGGGATTTTTCTGACCACACCCTAGTGGGCATACCCCACACATAGATAAATCCCTCGGCTGCTTTATGATCAAATGTATCCTCTGCTCCATAGGTCGCTAGGTCGGTGTCATAAAGGCTGGTGTGGGATTGTCGTCCCACAATGGTTCCAGTCCCCTTCAGCAGCTTTATCCTGACCAATCCATCCACCCGTTCTTGGGTTTTTTGAATGAAGGCATCTAAAGCTGCCTTCAGGGGGCTATACCATAATCCGTTATAGACCAACTGGCTATAGGTTTCTTCAATGCCACGCTTGTAATGGGTTACATCCGCTGTTAAGGTTAAACTTTCCAGGTCACGGTGAGCTTGAATCAGAACGGATAATGCGGGCACCTCATAAATCTCCCGTGACTTGATTCCCACCAGACGGTTTTCCACCATATCAATCCGTCCTATCCCGTGGGTTCCCACAATGGCATTGAGTTGTTCTATCAGTAGAATGGGCGCTAAGGATTGCCCATTTAAGGTCACCGGAATTCCCTTTTCGTAGCCAATATCTACATAATCTGGCAAATCTGGGGTGTTTGCAATGGAACGAGTCATGAGATAAATTTCTTCGGGTGGTTCGGTCCAGGGATCTTCCAAGGGTCCCGCTTCAATGCTACGTCCCAGAATATTTCGGTCAATACTATAGGGGGATGATTTTTTCACTGGGGCTGCAATTCCAAAACGTTCCCCATAGGCAATGGTTTGTTCCCGACTCATTCCCCATTCCCGAGCGGGAGCTAATACGTTTAACTCTGGATTCAAAGCGGCGATCGCCACATCAAACCGAACCTGGTCATTTCCCTTCCCCGTACATCCATGGGCTACAGCATCCGCCCCATAGTCTTTAGCGGCATCCACTAATAGCTTGGCGATTAAAGGTCGAGCCAGTGCGGTGGACAGGGGATAACGATTTTCATAGAGGGCATTACCCTGAATTGCAGGAAAAGCATACTCTAGAACAAACTGCTCCCGAGCATCCACCACCAGCGACTCCGTGGCTCCTGAATCCAGTGCCTTCTGTCTGATGGGCTCTAACTCATCCCCTTGTCCCAGATCGGCTGCCAAGGTGATTACTTCTTCCACCCCCCATTCCTGTTTAAGATAGGGAATACAAACAGAAGTATCAACCCCACCGGAATATGCCAGTACTACTCTTTTTGCGCGACCCATTGGTTTATCCTAATCTTTGTGAACACAACTGACCCCCTATTATGCCCTTTCCTTGGGTATTCGTCTTGGGGGATTATGATGTAATTTTGATATCTTCCCTGACATGTAATTCTGGTTATTGAGTTTAATAACAATAAAAGTTGTCATATCCCTATACTTAGAATCATATTAGATGGAAATATTAAAGATTTTATAAAGTGATTTTAACTCTCTTTACATCAATAAAACTTGATATAATAGGTACCAAGTTTTTGAAAAAGGAGGATATATGGGAATGGGTGTGGCCATCAATGGTTTCGGGCGCATTGGTCGATTAGACTTACGGGCTGCTTGGAATTACCCCGAACTAGAATTTGTTCACATCAATGAGGTAAAGGGTGGAATTGAAGCTGCCGCCCATTTACTTCAATTCGACTCCGTCCATGGACGGTGGGATGCGGATATCCGCATCATGGGGGATCGCCTAGTGGTGAACCAAAAGTCCATGGGTTTTACCGCCCATGACAATCCAGGAGCAGTGCCATGGGGAGAACTGGGAGTGGACATGGTTTTGGAATGTTCGGGTAAGTTTCGCACCCCTGAAACCCTCCAACCCTATTTTGATCAAGGGGTCAAAACCGTGATCGTTGCTGCACCGGTCAAACAAGGAGCATTGAATGTGGTGATGGGTGTTAATGACCACCTCTATGATCCCAACTGTCATTCCTTGCTAACTGCCGCTTCCTGTACGACTAATTGTTTAGCTCCTGTGGTGAAGGTAATCCATGAAGGGATTGGCATCAAGCATGGGGTTATTACCACCATTCACGATAACACCAACACCCAAACCCTTGTGGATGCTCCCCACAAAGATTTACGAAGAGCCAGAGCCTCTACCCTCTCATTAATTCCCACCAGTACCGGATCTGCTGCTGCCATTGGCTTGATTTATCCAGAGCTCAATGGCAAATTAAATGGTTTGGCTGTCAGAGTACCCCTATTAAATGCTTCGTTGACTGACTGTGTATTCGAAGTGGAACGGGCTACCACCGTGGCTGAAGTCAACCAATTACTCAAGAATGCCTCTGCAGAGGGACCATTAAACGGAATTTTAGGTTACGAGGAACGCCCCCTGGTTTCAATTGATTACCTAAATGACCCCCGTTCATCCATCATCGATGCCCTATCAACCATGGTGGTTGATCAAACCCAGGTCAAAATCTATGCTTGGTACGACAACGAGTGGGGGTATGCTAACCGGATGGTGGAGTTAGCCCGGAAGGTAGCTATTAGCCTGTCTTCAGGATTGTCCTGAATTCTTCGATTTATGGATCGGGGAATCTTCTCTGATTCGGTTCATTTTAGGCTCTATTTTATTGGTTTGGCGTAGAAAAATTTGTTTCCCCATTCATATGACCACCTCCACTACTGCAACGACTTCCAGTGCCTCTATTAAAAACTATGCCCTTGTAACCCTAGCTTACTGGGGCTTCACATTAACTGATGGGGCATTACGAATGTTAGTCTTGCTCTACTTTAATGACATTGGCTATCAACCGTTACAAATTGCCTTTTTATTTTTGTTCTACGAAATTTTTGGGATTGTTACAAATTTTCTAGGGGGTTGGATTGGTTCCCAATTAGGCTTAAAGGTGACCCTCTATAGTGGCATCGCTTTGCAGGTATTTGCCCTGTTGATGTTATCCTACCTTGATGACAGTTGGCCCCAGTGGGTGGCGGTAGGATATGTGATGGTGTCCCAGGCATTTTCAGGCATCGCGAAGGACTTAACTAAAATGAGTTCAAAAAGTGCAATTCGTTTGGTTGTTCCCCAAGATGCACAATCATCCCTATTTCGTTGGGTTGCCGTCTTGACGGGTTCAAAAAATGCCCTCAAGGGAGTGGGATTTTTCCTAGGGGCGGCATTGCTGTCTGGGCTAGGTTTTTCACCCTCACTGTGGGTGATGGCGATCGCCCTCCTGCTCATTCTAATCACTGGAATCATGCTACCTAAAGGAATGGGAAAAATAAAAAAGAAAGTGAAATTTTCACAACTTTTTTCTAAATCCCGAGAAATTAACATTCTTTCTGCTGCCCGCTTCTTTTTATTTGGATCCAGGGATGTGTGGTTCGTGGTTGGACTGCCCGTATTTCTCCGTAGCCAACTCAACTGGTCATTTTATCAAGCGGGAGGTTTCCTCGCTTGTTGGGTTATGGGTTATGGAACCATTCAGTTTTTAGCTCCTCTCCTCCTTCAAAAATTGAACCATAATAACCCCCCACAGGCGAAAACTATTCAGTTTTGGACTGGATTACTCACTGCGGTTCCAGCGGGAATTGCCCTGGCATTACAGTTACAAGCCCCAACTGATGTAACCATTGTGGCTGGACTATTGTTATTTGGGATTGTATTTGCATTTAATTCCGCAGTCCATTCCTACCTAGTTTTGGCATTTACGGATGATGACAAAGTTGCCCTCAATGTTGGCTTTTATTACATGGCTAACTCTGGCGGTCGTTTAATTGGCACCGTATTCTCTGGTTTAATCTTTCAATTCTATGGGTTGGTGGGCTGTCTATGGATGGCTTGTTTCCTGGTTTTGGCAGCTTGGTTTATTTCCCTCCAATTGCCGGACCCGCCAAGGGCGGAGGTGGTTCATTGGCGGGCTGGGGGTGATGACTAACCTGTTTTTTGTTTTTCCCTTAATTATTCCGTAATCCTGTCCCTCCCCGATGGCACCATCATGAAGGGGGAGTCTTAAGCAAGGAAGGATGGGTTGTGGTGATCGGGTCACACCCTTTTCTAAAAATTATGACCTCCTTGGCACTACCCATAAACCATTCGGAAAGTGAAGATGGTGGAATTGACCACGGATAGACAACCTTCCCCTAAAAAAATAGGAATCTTTGGTGGAACATTTGACCCTGTCCATCGGGGACATCTGACCCTTGCCCAAGTAGCCAGCCACCAATTCTCCTTGGATTTGGTCATCTGGGTTCCAACGGGAGTTCCTTTCCACAAAAACAGCCATGGATTATTGACCCACTCTCCCCCCCCTTCTGCCTATGAAAACCGACTGTCCATGGTTCAACTGGCCATCGCCCCCCATCCCAACTTCTTGGTTTCCTCAATCGAGGCTGATTGCAACCATCGTTCCTATGCCATCCATACCTTTTGGAGACTTCGGAAATCCATGGAATCACAATATGGACTATGCCAATGGTACTGGCTGATGGGATTGGATACCTTTCAAACCCTCCCCAACTGGTACCTGAGTCGGGAACTTATCCCGGAGTGTACCTGGCTCGTTGCCAATCGTACTCAAACCATGGCACCAGTTAATGGGTTGGACATTTGTCAATCAGTGGTGGATCGACTCATTGACCAATTCAATCCAAACCAACCATTTTTGCGGGATGGGGATGGACGCATTGGCTTCTATCCCATCAGATGGCATTTATTACAACTATCCCTCCCCATTTCATCCACCGTCATTCGTCAACGTTATCAAATTGGGGAATCAATTGGGGATTGGGTCCCTTTCCAGGTGCTGGACTATATCAAAGCCCATGGACTGTACCCGTTGCATGGGTAATGCTAGGGCTGAAAACCACTGGATGGCAGTAACCTGTATTCCCCCCTAGGGGAGGAACCAGCGGCTATAGCCTGCAACCCTTTTTGCCAAGCGGGGGTGAACGGTTACGGATGGAAAAGTCTGAAAAACTTCCATATTGACCATGAGGTTCAATTGCCTACCCAACTAATCCAGGTATAATAAGATATAGATTTCTAAAAACTATTTACCCTCCGGAAGTGTAAATGGTTGGTTTCAATCCTATGCCCCTCCATTCGTTGTGTCAACCACCTCCATCCATGACCTTTGTACCTTCCCCTTCCACCCATCCTGACTTGAATCACTCTCTTCACAACCTGCCTTCACCGGATAAAACCGGTTTATTTCGTTGGTTAGTAGAGGAACGGGATGCCTGTGGGGTTGGTTTTTTGGCTGACCTCAATGGTTCCTCCAGTCATGAATTGGTTCGGGATTCCCTTACTGCTTTGCGGTGCTTAGAACACCGGGGGGGATGTAGTGCTGATTTTGATTCCGGGGATGGGGCAGGAATAATGACTGGTATTCCTTGGTTATTATTCAGGGAATGGACCACTACCCAAGGGTTGCCTCACCTTCATCAGGCAACAACTGGAGTTGGTATGGTGTTCTTACCCCCTGACCCCACTGATGCTGCAAGGGCTCGTGAATTGATAGAAGGAGTATTCATTGCCGAAGGGTTGACCACTCTGGGTTGGCGGGTTGTCCCTTGTCATTCGGAATCTTTGGGGGCGCAAGCTGGACAGAATAAACCACAGATTGAACAAGTACTAGTACGGGCAATGGTGGAAGGAGATGCCCTAGAACGACTGTTATATCTGGTACGGAAGCGAATTCACCAAACTGCGGGTGACCTGACCCATTGTTCTGGTTGGGCACAGAACTTATACATTTGCTCCCTTTCTAATCGCACAATCGTCTATAAAGGGATGGTACGGTCAGCAGTGCTGAGTGAGTTTTACACTGACTTGCAATCCCCTGCCTACACCAGTCCCTTTGCTATTTTTCACCGACGATTTAGTACCAATACCTTACCCAAGTGGTCCCTTGCCCAACCCATGCGGTTGTTAAGCCATAATGGGGAAATCAATACGTTGTTGGGTAATGTCAATTGGATGGTGGCACGACAGGCGGATTTACGCCATGAATTCTGGGGCGATCGCATTCAGGATTTATTACCCATTGTGAATCGAAATAATAGTGACTCAGCCAACCTGGATAACGTGTTTGAATTGTTCGTTCGTTCAGGACGTAGTCCCCAGGAAGCATTGATGATCATGGTACCAGAAGCTTACCAAAACCAACCGGATATGGCTGCCTATCCGGAAATTACTAGCTTTTATGAATACTACAGCCCTATTCAAGAACCGTGGGACGGTCCTGCCTTACTCGTGTATAGTGATGGTCATTCTATTGGTGCAACGTTAGACCGGAATGGGTTGCGTCCGGCACGATATGCAATCACTAAAAAAGGGTGGATCGTGGTGGCTTCAGAATGTGGCGTGGTGGAACTAGATGAAAGGGAGATCATCGAAAAGGGACGGCTTGGTCCCGGACAAATGATTAGCGTATCCCTTGAAACCGGAACATTGCTCAAAAATTGGGAAATTAAGCAACGGGTTGCCAGTTCCCATCCCTTTGGTAAATGGTTAGGTCAATACCGCCAACACCTTACCCCCTGC
This sequence comes from uncultured Synechococcales cyanobacterium, assembly GCA_903897715.1. GTDB lineage: Bacteria > Cyanobacteriota > Cyanobacteriia > CAIUCS01 > CAIUCS01 > CAIUCS01. The sequence continues at coordinate 4,276 of CAIUCS010000154.1, read as the reverse complement.
CCCTATTTGGAAACTCCCTTATATCAGCCCGCCGACTTGTTAAGGAACCAAACTGCATTTGGTTATACCTCTGAAGATGTAGAAATGATTATTGAAGAAATGGCAGGACAAGGGAAGGAACCCACCTTTTGTATGGGGGATGATACCCCTTTGGCGGTTCTATCTCGAAAACCCCATATTCTTTACAACTACTTTAAGCAACGCTTTGCTCAAGTTACCAATCCTGCCATTGATCCATTGCGGGAAAATTTGGTCATGTCCCTTTCCCAGCATTTAGGAGTTCGGGGTAATTTATTAACAACGGAACCCCGATTTGCCCAAATGTTAACCCTCGATTCCCCAGTCTTAAATGAAGCCGAACTGACCTCCATTCAACAGGGAAGCGGGGGGGATTTTTTACAGGTGCGGGTATTATCAACCCTTGTGTCTATCTCCTCTGGTCCCCATGGATTAGAAACAGAGGTTCAACGGTTGTGTAACCATGCCGCAACAGCCATTCAGGAGGGGGTTTCGGTGCTAGTCCTCAGCGATCGCCCCCTTCCAACATCTGACCATGGTATTGGTCTAAGTGAAAGCCATACCTACATTCCCCCTCTTTTAGCGGTGGGTGCTGTTCATCACTTCCTCATTCGTCTGGGATTACGAATGCAGGTCTCCCTAGTGGTAGATACGGGACAATGTTGGAGTACCCACCATTTCGCCTGCTTAATTGGCTATGGAGCCAGTGCTGTGTGCCCCTATTTGGCTTTAGAGTCTGTACGACATTGGTGGTCTGATCCAAAAACCCAAACCCTCATGGAACGGGAAAAAATACCCAAAATCTCAGTTACCACCGCCCAAGGCAATTACCGTAAAGCTGTGGAGTCGGGGCTCTTAAAAATTCTGTCCAAGATGGGAATTTCCCTCTTGTCCAGTTACCAAGGGTCACAAATTTTCGAAGCCATTGGTCTTGGTCCTGATTTAATTCAATTGGGTTTTAGTGGCACCGCTTCCCGCATTGGAGGGTTAACCATAGCTGAGTTGGCAGAGGAGGTCATGGTATTTCATGGACGGGCATTTCCTGAATTAACCAGCAAAAAACTGGAAAACTATGGTTTTGTTCAATATCGACCAAGCGGCGAGTACCACATGAATAGCCCGGAGATGGCTAAATTACTGCATAAAGCCTTAGCAGCCCATCATTCCCCATCAACCCAGGAGGAGCCGGATTCACCCACCCCCGGTTATGACCACTATCAACTATATCGTCAACTTCTGGCTGACCGCCCCCCCACCGCCCTTCGAGATTTATTAGAATTCCACAGCGATCGCCCCCCCATTCCCATTGATGAAGTAGAATCACCATGGGAAATCGTGAAACGATTTTGTACTGGTGGGATGTCCCTTGGGGCATTATCACGGGATGCCCATGAAACCCTTGCCATCGCCATGAATCGACTAGGGGGTAAGTCTAATTCTGGAGAAGGGGGTGAGGATCCGGTTCGGTTCTCCCTCCTCCATGATGTGGACTCTTCCGGACATTCATCCCAACTGCCCCACCTCCATGGGCTCCGCCTTGGAGATACAGCCAACTCAGCCATTAAACAAGTGGCATCAGGACGGTTTGGGGTCACTCCAGCTTATTTAACCAACGCCCAACAATTGGAGATTAAGGTATCCCAAGGTGCAAAACCAGGGGAAGGGGGGCAATTACCTGGACAAAAAGTAAGCCCTTATATTGCCTATCTCCGTCGGTCCAAGCCTGGGGTGTCCTTGATTTCTCCCCCACCCCACCATGATATTTATTCCATCGAAGACTTGGCACAATTGATTTTTGATTTACATCAAATTAATCCCAACGCCCGGGTATCAGTAAAATTAGTTGCTGAGATTGGCATTGGTACGGTAGCAGTTGGGGTGGCTAAGGCTAATGCTGATATTATCCAAATTTCGGGTCATGACGGTGGGACGGGTGCTTCTCCCCTCAGTTCTATTAAACATGCTGGCAGCCCATGGGAGTTAGGGCTGACAGAAGTGCATCGGGCTTTAATGGAAAACCAATTGCGAGACCGGGTTTTAGTCCGGGTGGATGGGGGATTCAAAACTGGTTGGGATGTGGTGATGGGTGCCCTGATGGGAGCTGAAGAATTCGGCTTTGGCTCCATTGCAATGATTGCTGAGGGCTGTATTATGGCTCGAATTTGTCATACCAATAATTGTCCAGTGGGGGTTGCCACCCAACGGGATGAGCTGCGTAAGCGGTTTCCAGGTACACCGGGTCATGTGGTTCAATTCTTTTTGTTTATTGCGGAGGAAGTACGGGCTTTATTAGCTCACCTTGGGTACCACTCCCTTGAGGACATTGTGGGTCGGGCAGATTTGTTGGTGGTTCGCCATGGGGAACCGTTGACTAAAACTAAGTCTCTGCATTTAGATTGCCTGACCCAATTGCCTGATACATCCCATGACCGCTCTTGGTTATCCCATGGGGATGTTCATGGCAATGGATTTGTACTAGATGATCAAATTCTTGCCCACCCAGAAGTACAGTTGGCAATCACCCAACAAGGTACAGTTCGTCAATCCATCAATTTAGTCAATACTGACCGGACAGTGGGGGCACGTATTGCTGGGGCGATCGCCCAAGTTTATGGGGATAGTGGCTTTGCCGGACAATTACAACTGCAATTCCATGGATCAGCCGGACAAAGTTTTGGAGCCTTCAATCTTCCTGGGATGATTTTAACCTTGGAAGGTGAAGCCAATGACTATGTGGGTAAGGGGATGCACGGTGGTGAAATAATTGTCAAACCCCCTACAGTAGCCACCTATAATCCAGCAGATAATGTAATTATTGGTAATACCTGTCTGTATGGGGCTACGGGAGGTACATTGTTTGCCAATGGACAAGCTGGGGAACGATTTGCGGTGCGAAATTCCCAGGCTCATGCGGTCATTGAGGGTGCAGGGGATCATTGCTGTGAATATATGACCGGTGGGGTGGTGGTTGTTCTGGGTCGAGTAGGACGAAATGTGGGGGCTGGAATGACTGGGGGACTTGCTTATTTCCTAGATGAAGATGGGATTTTTGTATCTAAGGTTAACCGAGAAATTGTGACGGTGCAACGGGTGATAACCCCAGTGGGTGAACAACAATTATTCGGGTTGATCACTGCCCATGGGGAACGGACAGGCAGTCCAAAAGCAATGACAATTTTACGGAATTGGGCTGACTATTTACCTAAATTCTGGCAACTAGTACCGCCTTCTGAGGCAGACAGCCCGGAAGCGAACCGACAAACTAGGGTAACGTCTATTATCTAATATTATCTAAACTGAATAACTGAACTATAGCCAATCTAACTTTATGCCTACTTATCAAGCGCAAGTTTTTGTTACTCTACGTCCTTCCGTTTTAGACCCGGCTGGCACGGCTGTAAAGTCGGCACTAGAGCATATGGGGCATGACAACATTTCACAGGTTCGCATTGGTAAATTGATTGAACTATCTGTTACGGCATTGGATGAGGGTTCTGCTCGTTCCCAACTTAATTCCATTACAGATCAATTGTTAGCGAATCCTGTTATTGAAAATTATGAAATTCGTTTGATTCCCGTTAAGGAACTGACTGCACATTAAAGTACCGATTCTAACCAGTTTTTCATTCATTATGATTCAAGAAAGGCTAATAGCGTAATTATAATACTCCCCATATTCTGGACAGGTTAATAAGATAGTCTCGCTGCCAATAGACTAAGAAACTATACGGAGGAGATTGCAAGCCATGCAGCAAAAACGACATACCCAGAGCTGATTGACTGACAAAACTTCTCAGCCAAAACCCCGAAAGCCCTCACCCTAGCTCTCTCCCGATGGGAGAGGGAACCGGAGGGGTGGATCGGCTCCCCTCGCCCCTTGGGAGAGGGGTTGGGGGTGAGGATGTACAACTTTTGTCAGTCAACCAGCCCAAAATCTCATCGTCAGGTGAGAATAGTCGTCACTATCCCTATCTGCTCAGGGGAAAAGCCATTGAGCGTCCGAACCACGTTTGGAGTACTGACATCACATACATTCCACTGGACAAGGGATTTATTTACCTTGTAGCGGTGATTAACTGGTACAGCCGGTATGTCCTCTCATGGGAAGTTTCTAGTGCCCTGGATGTCCACTTTTGTCTGGATGTTCTGGAAAGTGCTCTCTCTCAAGGGATGCCAGAGATTTTCAATACCGACTAGGGCAGCCAATTTACCAGCCTTGCTTTTAAGGAGGGATAACAATCCGTCAGGATGGGCGTGG
>CAIUCS010000153.1 GCA_903897715.1 uncultured Synechococcales cyanobacterium | reverse complement strand
ATTCGCCAACATCGGGGATATTCTCTGGGGCGATCGCATCAGGTAACTTCTTGCCTTTTTGTTTAACCCAATCCATGACTGTGGTGTGATGTACTCCCATCACTCTTTCTATAGCCCTGAATCCCATGCCATTGAGATACATCTTCAGGCAAGTTTGTTTGGTAGTTTCTGGGAATGCTTTGGTTTGTTCACTGGGATTTATAAACTGTCGTCCACATTCAGCGCAAATGTGATTTTGTTTTGCTTTCTTAATACCATTTTTGCGTATATGTTCTGATCCACACTGTGGACATTTCATCTCTCTTCCTTCAACTCATACTTTATTATGCAATGCCATGTCTCCAAACGGAATATACTGCCTCCCCATGTGGTAAGTATCACGAAACACCCCGAAAAAATAAGAAAACAACCACTTAATCCCATTACGAAAGACTTTATTTGAGCTTTTTTATACCCATAATTAACAACTCCTCCTCACGGCATATAAGTTGAATCATTACAATCCTTAGTTCCAGTCCATCGCCAACAATGGGGACTAACTGCCAGAGGCTTAGACCATAAACCAACCTTTCTCCGTTGAGCCTCTTTCTGTGCAGTTTGATAAACCCGACTACTGTACTTGGGAAAATCCCAAGCCAATCCATTCCTAACCAGATGTTCTAATACATCTTGTTGCCCAACAAAAACCTTACAAGCAACACGGTCATAGGTTAAGCCACCACACTTTAAGGTAACATCCTTCCCTTTTAAGAACTTAATTAGAAAATCTCTCGACTCAATACCAAAGGGTTGATCAATTTCAGGGGCATCAACCCCATCTAACCGCACCTTAATAGTTTTTGTTCCTTCCTTAAACCGACAGGTATCACCATCACTGCAACTAATTAAAGTTGCACCATAAGACAGATCAACAAAGCAAAGAAGGAGGATTAACGCTTTGCTCGCCGATAACCACCACCTTGAGACTCTTGTTCTGTTTGGAAACATACACGGCTATCTCCCCTTCTATTTTGTCGTAATATCTTTGCGTAAGACTTTCCCCCGGGCACATGGTAAATACGCGAATTAGTATTTCCCACCACCGGACATTCCTGTGGCGAGTAATCTTTAGCAAGGATTGGAGATATGGCAACACATGAAAAAACATAAAAACTAATGAGAATATACTTCACAATAAATTTATCTAAACTTCATCTAAACTTCAATAAAAAATAACACATAAATATAGCTCTTTATATGTTAAATTACATTAATTTATGTCCGTACACTTTAAAGGTGTGTCAAATTTGTTGTATTCTAGAATTTTTAAATAAACAACAGAAAAGGATAGATAAGTAAAAAAACTCGCCAAGCCGTTTCAAGTGCCTGATGAGTTTTTGATTTTTATTCAATGAGGGTTGTTGATGAGTGGTATTGGTTAAGGGCGATCGCCACTCATGCCAGAGCTTTAGCACTACTGTTAGTTATAGTTAACCTTGTTTCTACCAAGCCCGAGGGATAAAACTGGGGGGTGTATCCAGTTCAAATACCTCATCCTGAATCCGAGCCACATACAAGCCAGCCTGTAATACCTTTTCCCGCAGTTGAGCAGACATATCCACCGCTGCTAAGATTCCATAAACCTCTTTATTCTCATGGTCTGGGAAGAAATGGCGGAATCTAGAAAGTAGGGTAACTAACTGAGTAATAGATTCTTCCCTGGCATGACTTTTAACTTCCACCACTATCGCCCTGTTGATTTCCCCATTCGTATAAGCCAAGACATCTATTTCTAGATGCTCTCCACCCTTACTTACCCTCACACTGGGGCTTATAATCTCCATGCCAAATTGTTGATGTAAAATAGTTTCCATGGAAGGGAGTGCTAATCCTTCGGTAAAACTGCCAAATTTAGCCCCTAAGCCCCCAATTTGTTTACCTAGTTCTTTGATTTGTCGAGCATTTTCTTTTTGTAGGCGATCGGTTTCTTGGAATTTGAGATT
>CAIUCS010000152.1 GCA_903897715.1 uncultured Synechococcales cyanobacterium | reverse complement strand
CAAAATTGGGATACTCTCCACTTGACTCCCCTATTCCATCTTGGGAAAATAAATTAGGGCAATTTTTCAAAATGAGATGCTCTCGTAAGATTGAACGACAAAACTTTACCTTATCACCCTATTGAGGATGTCACCCCATCCCGTAATATTGCCTTAAAGAGGTTCTTTTGTGCCAGGGTTCCGGAGGATGACTCCAAACCACTAAAGTAGCAGACTTTGCCAAATTTTCCCATGGTGTTGTTGACAGATGAGAGGTGATTGTGTATTTGCTAATTCCTGCTGCAGGTATGGGGCGACGGATGGGGAGTCGTCGCAATAAGCTATTGCTCACTGTGCTAGGACAACCCCTGTTAGCCTGGACCCTGATGTCCGTCAAGGCAAGTCAGTCCATTGAATGGGTGGGTATTATTGGACAACCAGAAGACTGGATCGATTTACAGGAGATTGCAACCCTGGTGAATTTACCTCAACCCGTTGAATTGATAACGGGTGGATCAACTCGCCAAGAATCGGTGTATAACGGATTACAAGCTCTACCGCCAGATTGCGATCGCGTCCTCATCCATGATGGGGCTCGTTGCCTAGTCACCCCCGATTTATTCCATCGGTGTGGCTTAGCGTTGCAACAGTGTGACGGGTTAGTGGCTGCAATTCCGGTGAAGGACACCATTAAAATTATAGATGTAGATTTAAATACGGTTGAAAGTACACCGGAACGCAACCGTCTTTGGGCAGCCCAAACACCCCAAGGGTTTTATGTGCCCTTACTGAAGCAATGTCATGAACAGGGTAAAAAGTACCGTTGGGAAGTAACGGATGATGCAGCATTGTTTGAACAATGTGGATTAAAAGTAACCATTGTATTGGGGGAAGAGGGTAATCTGAAAGTGACCACTCCCATGGATTTAGCCATCGCCGAGTTAATCCTAAACAATCGTTCATCCACTCCCATCGTTTCAGACCAAATCAATTATGGAACTGATGAGTCTTGACCGGATAGCCGTCAACCCAAGCAAGGAGAATATATGCGAGCAGTATTGATGGCAGGGGGTTCAGGGACTCGATTACGACCCCTCACATGTGATTTACCAAAACCAATGGTTCCCATCCTCAACCGTCCGATTGCTGAACATCTCATTAATCTACTTAAACGGCATCATATTACGGAAGTGATCATCACCCTCCATTATCTTCCAGACATTATCCGGGACTATTTCCAAGATGGAAGTGACTGGGGAATACGGATAACCTATGCGGTGGAGGAAGATCAGCCGTTGGGGACTGCCGGGTGTATGGGAACCATTGCCGAATTATTAGGACAAACCTTTCTCGTCATCAGTGGGGATAGTATCACCGATATTGACTTGGGTGCAGCCATTGCCTTTCATTATGAAAAGGGGTCTATGGCAACACTCATATTAACCCGTGTTCCCAATCCCCTAGAATTTGGCGTGGTGATCACCGATTCAGACCAGCGGATTACTCGATTTTTAGAAAAACCATCATCGGGTGAAATTTTTTCTGATACGGTCAATACTGGAATTTATATCCTCAATGCAGATGTTTTAGGTTACTTACCCCAGGGTCAGGAGAGTGATTTTTCTAGGGACTTATTTCCCCGTCTATTAGCCGATGACCAACCCATGTATGGGTATGTTGCTGAGGGCTACTGGTGTGATGTGGGACATTTGGATGGGTATCGGGAAACTCAGTACCATGGATTACAACGACGGGTTCAGTTAGACTTTCCTTACCCGGATCACCATCCTGGCATTTGGATTGGGGAGAACACAAATATTGACCCCACCGCCAAACTGGAAGCTCCTTGCATGATTGGTGCCAACTGCCGTATTGGAGCGGGGGTGATGGTGGCTGCTGGAACCATTATTGGGGATAATACCACCGTCTTCGCTGATGCCGATTTGAACCGTCCCATTATCTGGAGTGGGGCGATAATTGGGGAAGAATCCCGACTCCATGCCTGTGTTATTGGCAGGGGGGTGCGGGTTGATCGAAGAGCCCACATTATGGAAGGGGTTATCATTGGTTCCCTTTCAGTGGTTGGGGAGGAAAGTTGGATCAGCCCTAATGTACGGGTATGGCCCAGTAAACGAATTGAGGCTGGCGCAACGGTAAATTTAAACTTGATTTGGGGTCAGTCTGCCCAACGATACTTATTTGGTCAACATGGGGTGGCTGGCTTAGCCAATATTGATATTACCCCGGAATTCGCCGTTAAGTTGGGAGCCGCCTATGGTTCCATTCTCAAACCCAAAGCCGAAGTCACGGTTTCCCGGGATCAACGCATGATTTCCCGGATGGTATCCCGCTCTCTCATTTCAGGACTGATGTCTGTGGGAGTTAATGTCCAAAACCTGCAAGCCACCGCCATTCCCATCGCTCGTACCCTTGCTCCAACCCTTTCAGTATCCGGTGGCATCCATGTTCGTATCTGTCCCGAACGCCCCGACTATTTATTAATTGAGTTCTATGATGCAAAAGGTATTAATATTTCCAAAGTTTTGGAGAAAAAAATTGAGGGTGCTTTCTTTAAGGAAGATTTACGCCGCGCCCAAATCCATGAAATTGGCAATATGCTCTACCCGTCCCAAGCCTTAGATATCTACAGTAAGGCGTTCGAAGAACACATCAATACCCAGGCAATCCGCTTCAATAATTCTAAAATTGTCATTGATTATGTGTATGCAGTTTCTGGGGCAATTTTACCCCAGTTGCTGGGTAAGTTTGGCTGTGACGCGGTGGTTCTCAATGCCAGCCTGAGCCAGACCGTCCCTTCTACCATTGAACGGGAGATGTTGTTACATCAATTGGGTCAGGTGGTGTGTGCATTACAGGCTAATTTTGGAGTGCAGGTTTTTGCCCATGGGGAAAAGTTAATTGTGGTGGATGAGTCGGGGACTGCCATTCGGGATGAATCTCTAACTTTATTGATGGTGTATTTGATGATGACAGCCCATCCCCATGGAACGGTGGTGGTTCCCGTTCATGCCCCCAGCGCTGTGGAAGAAATAGTCCATCGGTTTCATGGACAGGTGGTGCGAACTAAGGCTAACCCTACCGCTTTAATGGAGGCTTGTCAGATGAATCGTGATGTAATCCTGGGGGGGAGTGGGAATATGGGATTTATTTTTCCGGAATTACACCCTGGGTTTGATGCCATGTTTTGTATTGCTAAATTGATTGAAATGCTGACCATTCAGGAGCAAACCCTAGGTCAAATCCGTATGGAATTGCCACAAATGGCCTATCAGGTTCGTGCTGTACGCTGTCCGTGGAAGGTAAAGGGTGCCCTGATGCGCCATTTGGTAGAAACCTATCCTTCCCAACAGTTGGAACTGGTGGATGGGGTTAAAATATTCAATCCGTTGGGGTTTGGTGACTTCGCCCGTCCCCACGATAGTTGGATCCTGATTCTGCCCGATGCCGGGGAACCTTTGGTGAATATGTATGCAAATAGCCCTAGTTCTCGCTGGGTGGATCAAATGCTGGATGAGTATGGCGATCGCATTCAGAGGTTTATCCACTGCGCCATCGCCGCCGAAGCAGTAACCAGTGATTTTTCCAACGATTCTGTCTAGGTGGACTAGGAGGTTCCGTTCACTCCCTTGGGGAGGAAATGGATGGAATTAGCCCCTACCCTAACTCGGCACCATTTTTTTCTCCCCCTTGTTTCCAAAGTCACCCATGATCTACCTCCATAAAATACTACCAATTTTCATACTTCCCACCGGTTGGATAGTACTATCCCTTTTGATGTCATTAATGACCCGCCGTCTATCTCTGGTTTGGTTTACTTGCTTTTTTTTCTGGTTATGCAGCACCCCATTCATCAGTGACCGGCTGATGGCTGCCGTTGAAAATCACCAGCAACGGTTGGATCCCAAAACCATGCCCGCTGTGGAAGCGATCGTCGTCCTCAGTGGAATGCTACACCAACCTCCTGGGTTTGACGTTCCAGAATGGACTGAAGCCAGCGATCGCTTCTGGGGTGGATTGGAACTGTACCAAGATAAGAAAGCTCCACGGTTAATTTTTACCGGTGGGTGGATGCCATGGCAACCCAACCGTTTACCAGAAGGTCAACAGTTAAAAACCATCGCCTTAACCCAGGGGATTTCAATGGAGGCGATAACCGTTACTGAAAAAGTATCCAACACCGCCGCCGAGGCAAAAGCCGTCTACGATTTACTCAAGAAGCCAAACCCCCAAAATCCACCCCAGATCATCCTTGTCACGTCAGCCTTCCACATGGTACGAGCCCGCCGCTTATTTGAACAAGCTGGTTGTCAAGTAACACCCTATCCCGTTGATTTTTATACCCACTCCCCACAACCCCTGACTATTCTTGATTTCCTACCCAATGCCCATGCTTTCCAAACAACGGAACTAGCATGGCGAGAATTTATCGGACGATTTTATTATGATTTGATTCGTTCCCAGGTAAATGAAAAATCGGTGGCTTGAGACAAGCCACCGATTTTTAATCACAACTTAATCTAAAACATTCCAAACTAAAGAGTTGGGGGTTCCTTAACAAAACCCGCATAGGCTTCCATCCCGTGTTCCCCAATATCCAAACCCTCCAGTTCTTCTGCCTCACTTACCCGAATACCCAAGGTAAACTTCAGCAAATACCAGAAAACAACCGATAACAGGGTGATGGCTCCGCCAACAGCCGCAACCCCAATAAATTGAATCCATAGCTGCTCTAAACCGCCGCCCAAGAAGAACCCAGCTTTTGGTCCTAGTCCTTCCCCATACAATTCGAGTCCGTAATCTTTCCCACCCGCTCCGATGGAAAAAAGACCCACAGCTAGGGTGCCCCACACCCCATTCACCAAGTGAACAGAGGTGGCACCCACCGGATCGTCAATTTTTATTCTGTCAAAGAACAATACGGCTAAAACCACTAAAAGACCACCAACGGCACCAATTAACGCTGAAGACCACACCGGGACAAATGCACAGGGTGCAGTAACAGCAACCAATCCAGCTAAGATTCCATTGATAATCATGGAAAGGTCGGGTTTACCCAACACGATCCAGGCAACGATAGTAGCCGCCGCTCCCCCGAAGGCTGCTGCAGTATTAGTGGTAATGACAATATGGGAAATTAGTGCTGGATTGACACTCATAGTGGAACCAGGGTTGAAGCCAAACCAACCCAACCACAAAATTAAACAACCTAACGTGGCAATGGAAAGGTTATGACCAGGAACAGCATTGATGGAGCCATCTTGGTTATATTTTCCAATCCGGGGTCCTAAAATTGAAGCTCCAGCCAAAGCTGCCCAGCCGCCTACGGAATGGACAACCGTCGAGCCAGCAAAATCCCAGAATCCTGCTTTATATAACCAACCACCACCCCATATCCAATGTCCAGTTATAGGATAGGCAATACCCACCAAAAATAAACTGAAAATCAGGAAATCGACAAATTTAATCCGCTCAGCCACTGCCCCTGAAACAATGGTGGCCGCCGTACCGGCAAAAACCAACTGGAAGAAGAACTTAGCTAACAAGGGTACCCCAGCCCAGTTGATACTGCTATAAACCCCTTGATAAGCATCTCCAGTGGCGGGGCTGTTATCAGCTCCAGAAAGGAAGAACAGTCCCTGTGTTCCAATGAAGGGGTCACCGTCACCAAACATCAATCCCCATCCAATGACCCAGAAGGCGATGGATGCCATGGCAAAAACAACTAAATTCTTGGTTAAGACATTCACTGCGTTCTTTTGTCGACAGAACCCTGTTTCCAACATGCAGAACCCAGCGTTCATAAAGAACACCAACATCCCGGCAAGAATAACCCACAGGGTATCCATACCAATTTTTAGATCCCCAGCCAGTTGCACCGGATCAGGGGGTGCGTCCTGAGCGATGGACGCACAGTTCCAACCTATAAAAATTAAAAGGGCAATGGGAATGGAAAGTTGCCAGGTTTTAGGTAGTCGTTTGTACCAAGTAAACGAAAGCCACTTCGGTTGTCCCTGAAGGAAAGGCTCTTTCTTTGCCTTAAAACCCTGACGGTTCAGTATTAATCCAGTCTTACTCACACAGTATTCCTCCCACGAAAAATGTTTCTTTTGACTGACCTTACTCCAGAAATCAGCAAGGAGTAGATTACCCCTGATTGCAACCCAGAATGAACAATGAAGTAGTTCTAAAGTGAACTATTTACGTGTATTAATTCCTTATAAAGCTCAAATTAATCAGGTTTCAACGGTGGGTTTCTGTAACATCTGATACTCATTTCCTCTGTTACGACATTAATTTACCAGGCGAGACTGTCAGGTTCATGAGGGTTCTTCCCGCAGCAGGGTGCCACTTTCATCATCATTCCTGTCAACAGTGATTCTTGTCACACAAAAAAGCAAAGGGTCATTAGAATAATTGAACAGAATTATGGAAAAAGGGATAATGAACGCCTTCAGTCAAATTAAAACACCAGAAATGGCGGGTAAAATTACTGCCATTGTCCATTTATTTCGTCAGGAATTCCCTGAGGCACGGGAAGATTTACGTCCTTGGGTGCAAAATTCTGAAACAGAGGAATTGAATGATCCTCATTCCATTGACCTGAGTTTTCATTTCCCCCCAGGGAAGGACTGCCTCCGGTGGGTATTGTTGATGCAAATACGAGTCCATCAAGACCCAGTAGAACAGATGGAGCGGGTTATTGGCATAGAAGCAATGAGCTACACCTACCAACGCCAATGCTGGCGATTTTCCACCATAGAAAACTGGGATTTTTGGGGCTCACTGCCCCCTCCCCCAGAACAAAGGGCTCGACTCCGAAGGGTATTTCAGCAAATCTTGGGTCTGCTCAATCCTCCCCCAGAATCATCGGGGGCACCCCATGACTTCCAGGAATCGTAAAGTTATATAACAATTATGGCGTCAAGACGGCAAGCTGTCTTGACAGTTCCTGATCCAGCCGATATGGTGGACATACCCGGGAAACAATTTTATTTTTTTATGCAAGACAAGCAGAAGGTTACTTTATATCTATCTCCGGAGGTCTATCGCCGGTTAAAAATTCGTGCAGCCCTCGATGCTGATTCCATGTCTGAAATTGCTGAACGATCCATTCAGCTTTATTTGTCCCATGATGACAGTGTTGATACAACTAGTTCCCATGGTACAACCCATCGGATTTATAACTGTCCCGAATGTGCTGAATCCCTAGTGGTGAGAAATAGTGAACTGGTAACCCTGGGGAATCCCTCTACCATTCTTAATGATGAATTAACCATAAAAGCTCACCAATATTTAATGACTGAAGTTGACCGGGATGGTGAAGAAGTTCTGGTTCCCTGTTAGGGGTCCGGTTCCTTATTTCATTCTGATGTACCCATGTAATTACCCCACCTTACCAGGATATGCAAGAAGAGCTCAGTATTTTAATCGAGGCTCAATATCCCCTGATTTACCTTGTAACTTCGGAGGAGGAACGGGCTGAACAGGCAATTGCTGCGATCGCCCAGCTAAAACCAACCCGTCGCTTGTTTTTGTGGACAGTGACCCATGGGGTAGTGGAGTATGGTCAACCCCGTCAAGTAACCCACCACAATACGGTTTCGCCGGAAGCCGCAGTGGAATGGGTGATGCGGCAAAAGGAGTCTGGAATTTTTATATTCAAAGATTTACATCCTTTTTATTCCGCTCCGGTGGTGCGTTGGTTACGGGATGCCATTGCCAGTTTTAAGCAGACTCAAAAAACAATCTTGCTCATGTCCCCAATTCAGGAAGTACCCATTGAATTGGAAAAAGAAGTGGTTGTTTTAGATTATCCCCTACCCAATCTAACTGAACTCAGTCATGTTTTATCCACCCAATTGGATCACACCCCTCCTTTTTCTGGTCTTGGAGGTGCCCAGACCAGGGAAAAGTTATTAAAGGCAGCCTTGGGGTTGACCCGTGATGAGGCTGAAAAGGTATATCGCAAAGCATTGGTCTCGGCAAAACGGTTGACGGAAGCGGAAGTCGAGATTGTTCTTTCAGAAAAGAAACAACTCATCCGCCGTAACGGCATCCTGGAATATATTGAAGAAGACGAAACCATTGATGCTGTGGGTGGACTAGATGAATTAAAACGATGGTTACACCAACGTTCCAACGCATTTAGTGAACGAGCTAGGGAATACGGTTTACCTCAGCCCAAGGGGATGTTAATTTTAGGGGTGCCGGGATGCGGTAAATCATTAATTGCTAAAACCACATCACGGCTATGGGGTTTACCCCTCCTTCGCTTGGATATGGGGCGGGTATATGACGGCTCTATGGTGGGCAGATCCGAGGCGAATTTGCGGAATGCCCTGAAAACCACCGAGTCTATTTCCCCCGTAATTTTATTCATTGATGAAGTAGACAAAGCCTTTGCTGGAAGTGCCGGTTCTGCCGACTCAGACGGGGGGACATCCAGTCGTATCTTCGGTTCTTTTTTAACCTGGATGCAGGAAAAAGTATCCCCAGTTTTTGTGATGGCTACTGCCAACCGAGTTGAACGATTACCCGGGGAATTCCTCCGCAAGGGGCGATTTGATGAAATTTTCTTTGTAGATTTGCCCAATGGGGAAGAACGGCAAGCCATCTTTTCCATTCATATTGCCAAACGGAAACGAGATGTGGAACGGTTTGATCTGGGGCAATTGGCAAATGTAACCGAGGGGTTTTCTGGAGCGGAAATTGAACAAGCCTTAGTTGCTGCCATGTATGAAGCCTTTGCTCAAAATCGGGAGTTTACCCAATTAGACATTATAGCTGCGGTGAAGTCCACCCTCCCCCTCTCCAAAACTATGAACGAGCAGGTCGCTGCCCTTCGAGATTGGGCAAGGCAACGAGCCCGTCCGGCGGCCACATCCATCGCTGAATATCAGCGGTTGGAGTTCTAAAGTCTTTCGATCCTGTCCCACCAGGAAGAAAGGTTAGCAAGTCCCTAATTTCAGGTTTTTGCTAATGGTTTGATTCACTAGTCTGCCCAATGATCAGCGTCATTAAATTTTATTGCTGATCAGGTCATTTGATCAAGGCTAGTTATGGTTGATTGATTACGATTGTCGTTAATCCTTACTATCATTGAGGAAATCCAAATGTCTCACTTTAGCACCTTGCGTACAAAAATTTCCGATGCTGAGATTCTCAAGACTTCCCTGCGCGACCTTGGTATTGTTGTTAAAACAGAAGCAAATGTCCGGGGTTACAATGGTCAGCGGGTTCGGGCTGACATTGTGGCGATTTTGGAAGGTGAATACGATCTGGGTTGGTCCCGGAATGGGGATGGTTCCTTTGATTTAATTGCTGACTTGTGGGGTGTGGCGAAGGTTCACAACCAAACTGAACTGATTAACTCCATCAATCAGAAGTATGCTGTGAACCGAACTCTGGCTGAGGTCAAACGCCCAGGGCTCCAAAATGCTAACGTTAAACTGGTGGTACAACAGTAGTTTCGTTAATTCTGGCAAAAGGTTAGTTAATCCAGTTAACTAACCTTTTGCCTTACCAACCGGTGATCACCGGTTCACGGAGTAATTCCTTAGTGCCCCGGGAAACGGTAAGATTTTTTCCCTTGGTAGAATTAGCCAAAATATAGGTAACGTTGCCGTTCACCATTTCAAAGTAGGGTCCATAGAGGTCATAGGTTTTAATTGGCAAACGAATGATTTTGTGGGGTCGTTTCATTTCCGCTCCCACATAGACGGTTGGCTGATCTTGACCGCAAATGCTAATTCGGTAGCTTGCAGTCTCCACTGCTAAAAAAAGATTCTCTTTAGTTTTACACAGAGAGGTAACCAATGGTTGGGTTGCCCGAATCAGCCCTTGTCGTACCAACAATTGATAGGCAACTGTCTGGGGGATGTGGGTTGTTTGACTGATTCCCCCAACGGTTAGGGGGTTATTACTCAACGGTGCAATCTGCCATCGCCCCGATGGTGCAGTTAGGGCAACAATGCCAGTCATGGAGCCATTGCTCCATTGGGCCAACCCAAACTCCCCTTGCAAGGTAAGGTTGGTGACCACTATCTTAGATGGGGGGGTGACTGAAACTGATTCAACGACTTGTTGAATAATGTGCCGCCTAGAAATCACTTCAGCCAAACCGGGGGGAGAATAATACTTAAACATAACCCCCAAGGTGATTGGAGTCAGTGCCATCGCCAGATAAGTTGAGAGGGGAGGTTTCATTTTATGCCAATTTTTCAGGTGTATTGTGGTGTTGATGGGTAGACTGGTGTTCAGCCCATACATGTTCCCACACTGGTAACAAATCCATGGTTAAAACATCAGACCAGCTGGGAACATGGTCAATGGTATGGCGAGCTGCTGTACCCATGGAATGTCGTCTCAGGGTGGCATCAGTGGTCTGTAGTTCCCGGTCATCAACACTAGATTCCATCCCTTTATCTAACGGTGGAGCCAAGTAAGGAACCATCGCCTCAGCCCATGCCATTGGGTCAGGGTCATCCACCAACACGCCATCCAAACCGGAAGACTGGATAAATTGGGCACCTCCATCGCGACTGGAGATAAATACAGGTAATCCGGATGCTTTTGCTTCTATAACAACGTTGGGGGAAACCTCACTTTCCGATGGAAAGACGAACAAATCAGAACTGGCGTACAACCAGGGTAGTTCAGATTGGGGAATTTGTCCGGTCAAGGTAACATGACGACCCAGGAGAGCCTGGATCCGGGATTTAGCAGCCCCTTCACCAATAATGAATCCATGTAAGGAATAACCCTGGTCTAATAATTTCCGTACCGCTAAAGCCATGGTCATTACTTTTTTGCTGTCATCCACCCTGCCAACAAATAAAGCAACGGGTAGGGATGGATCAATGCCAAAAGTAGACTCAAGTCGTAGGCGATCGCGCCACCGGGGATGGAATCGATCTTTATCAACCCCCCGCCTCAGTTGGGAAATACGATCCGGCGGAATTACGTTTAATACAAATTGACGGTCTTCAGGTTTAGAAATTAACACCCATCGGCAATCTGCTAGGAATCGACTTAATCGATAACCCATCCAAGCTGCTAACCATTCATCAATCCGCAACTGATGAAAGAATACCCAATAGAGCCAACCCTCCCCAATAAACCGACTAATGATTTCTCGGGAATAAACTTGGGTAAATTTAGGCAAATCCGTATGGATAGAACTAACCAGCGGAATGGAAAACCGTTTGGCAACCTGTCGTGCAGTTTGGGCAAAGGTAAAAATTCCAGTAGCATGAAGGATCTGATGCCGTTTTAGTAAAGGGACAAGCCGACGGTTATAACCCGCCAAGTCCGTATCCCCGCCCCCTTGTTTCAACCATGGAAACCGTTTGGTGCCCCATCGGGGAGGGATAATGTGATAACGCACCTGAGGGGTTAATTCCACCACCGACTCCCGGTCTCCCAAAAAGTAAACCGTCAGCTCCAATGTTTCAGGAAACTGACTGGCAGCCTCGGCAAACCGTTCCCAACACTTCACATGTCCCCCTGCCCTGACCCCCCATTCCAAGTCGACTAACACTCCAATTGACAGGGGATGGGCAACCATCGGATCACTCATGGTATTGATGCAATTTAAGACCGTTGTAATACCCCATTAAGAAAAATATCAGCCACGCCCTCCGCCATTTGTTTCAAATCTTCATGGGATGCCCCTGGTTCTGTTAGGGTACCATAACTAAACCCGGTAATTGCAAACATCCCAATAAATACCCGAGAAACAGTTTTAACATTCATGGGTCGGTAAATTCCTTTCTTCATTGCCTCTTCAAAGAATGCTTCCGCTACGGTGGTCATTTTATCGACAATTTCAGATTGAATGCGATCCCGTAAATCAGGATGGAATTGGGTCTCCATGAAACAAACCTTCATCAGGTCTGCATTTTTGTGTAAATTAAACATCCGCCGTCGCATCACTTGGGCGATGGCATGATAGCTTCCCATTTCACTCAATTCAGTGAGAAGATCGGTTAAGATGTCTATCCATCCTTGGGTCACAATTTCAATGAGAATAGCCTTTTTATTCTCAAAGTGACGGAATAAAGTCCCCTCCGCAATGCCAGCAGATTTAGCTAATTCTTTTGTGCTGCTGGCAGCATAGCCGCGCTTGGCGAATAAACTTAATGCGGATAAAAGAATCCGACTACGAATTTCTACCTCAGATTGGGATGAGGGGTGGGTGATAGGCATGGGGATTTAGTCCGTTAAATCGGAGCCCTTGATTAGGTCATCATTGACGTTATCTTAATCCTAATCAGTCAATCCCTAAAAATGGTACTGTTCATTATATTTTAAGAATAATGAAACACCGCAACCGATTACTTAACGTCTGGTTTCATCCCTATTTACCAGTGGTGTTGGGAATAGTCGTCCTAACCCTAGGCATTGGGAATGGAGCACAAATTATGCAACTCACTCAGTCCTTCAGCACCTTAACAACCACAATAGGGAGATATTATGGAGATTGGCTGGTTCAACATCATCGGGTTTATCCCCTACTGTTACCTTTACTGGCATTTGTAGGAGGGGTTGTATCTAGTATTTCCCCTTGTATTCTCACCTTACTCCCCATTAATATTAGCTACATTGGCACCCAGGCAAGCCATTCCCGTTGGGATGCCACCCTCAAGGCAACCGCATTTGTCACCGGGGTGATTACCGTTCTAAGTTTGTTAGGACTCATGACCGGT
>CAIUCS010000151.1 GCA_903897715.1 uncultured Synechococcales cyanobacterium | reverse complement strand
GCATGTTGACCCATGGACTGACGAACTTGGGCAGGGGTTGCGGCCAATTGTAAAATTGCTTGAGCTAATTGAGTGGGGTTTTCAGGATCAACGGCAAACCCAAGATGATGGTCTTCAACTTCTTGATTAATAAAGCCGCCAACGGCTACAATAACTGGCTTTGCCACTGCATAGTAATCATATAATTTATTAGGGCTGACACCATATTTAAACAGGGGTATGTTCTTTAGGGTCAAAATTAATCCATCGGCACTCCTAAGCAATGAGTGGATCTTTTGTTTGGGAATAGGATCTCTAAACTCAATATTTTCAACACCAATAGCAAGCTGCTGAAGCTGTGGTTTTTCCGTTCCATCCCCTACTAAAAGTATTTGAAATCGTTGAGGGGCTTTTTCTTGCAGTATACGGGCAGCTTCTACAATTACCTCAAGTCCATTGGCTAAGCCATGGGCTCCGGCATATATTAAACAAAATTGATTAGGATTGATACCAAATTGTTTTTTCATCCATTGGATATCTCTATCCTGTAACGAATTTAAACTGATAGACCCTAAATCGGATCCATTTGGCAAACATACTACGGTTTTAGCTCCCCGTTTTTCTACATATTGAATACTTCCTTCACTGAGTACAATAACTTGAGCAGATTTTTGATACACTTGACTTTCCATCCAGCTTAAAACCTTGATCACCGGGCTATCAGAAGATTTTCCACCTAAATCAATTAACACTTGTGGCCAAAGGTCTCGAACTTCCACCCAAAATTGAACCTTACGAATTTGTGCCAATTTCATACATAGCCAAGCCGCTGGTAACTGAGGAGATGATGCAATAATTAAATCTGGGCGGGGTACTAACCAACTGAACAAGAACAAGGACAAACAGAAACTAATTAGATTTAGATAACGTAACCAATTATTATGACGGTAGGGACTGACCCAAAGCCAACACCATTTTAAGTTGCCATAGTGTTCACACTTCCAGAAGTGCCAACCCTTTAATCGTTGATAGGTTCTTTTACTCAAATTGTAATCAGAGGCAAATACTGTCACCCCACAACCCTTTTGGGCTAAGTAGCTACCCAGATCGTACTGACGAGTATGACCAGGAAGGTCTGGGGTATTAGCAAATTGATTGATAATCCAAACACGGGGGGATAGGTCTTGATTCATAATATTAAACATATAAATACTTACACCAATGACGAACAATATTTAACGGCAGGTATACCAGTTACCCCATCCCATCTCACTACTGGTGATCCATTACAGGAAATCCATCCAACTTTAGGATCACCGTGAATCGTAAACTGTAAAGCAGAATTTAATGTCAAAATAGTACACAGTACTTCCAACGGATTATCACTCGTCACAATGCCAGATGTGGTGATCACTGAACGGGGAAAACGACATCCAAACTGAGGAGAGTACCAGCTATTTGGAGTTAATTTAGATGTGGTATTAAAATTTGAGGAGAGTTGATGTAGCCTAAAATTATCATCTCCCAACCGAAGTTGCCAACCATGTGATTGTTGGCTAACTGCAACTTCAGGTCCTAAGTGAAGTCTATGTAACCATTTTAAAGAACGATTACTTTCCATCCAATCACAAATAATTAGGAAAAAGCCATCAGATTGGGAACAACCCAACCAACGGTAATGGGAAGCTGGCAACCAATCATAACCACTATGGGTAGCTGCAATCCAGTAAACAGAAGAATGACTACCCCAATCCAGTAATTTCGGGGTTGCTTTTCTGGCAGCTCGAAAATTACCCCACACTTGAGTTTGTTCATAGGGTAAATCTGAACCAATGGGAGCAAATGCCAGGGTGTTATGCCCTAGGGTTCCCCGTTCCTGTTGACGGATAACACCCCCGTCATACTGACTTGTGCCCGTTTCTACAATTAAGGGCTTTCCAAGCCAATAGAGATCAACGTTTAAACAATCGGAGTGAGCATGG
>CAIUCS010000150.1 GCA_903897715.1 uncultured Synechococcales cyanobacterium | reverse complement strand
TTATGCCATGGTCGGGCAGGGGTACGGTATCTTGCTCTTTACCAGCACCACCGGCTCAGAGGGAAGTTTAGGGGGACTGGTCAATCTAGGACACACCATCGAAAACCACTTACGTCGTGCGCTACAGCGGGGGCGGCTCTGCTCCAATGACCCCATCTGTGCCCAACATGATCCTAAAAATATGGAGGAAGATCGCTTCCTTCATGGTGCAGCCTGCCACGGTTGCGTACTCATTGCAGAAACCTCCTGTGAAAACCGTAATGAATTTCTCGATCGCGCCCTGGTGGTCAATACCATTGCCAATACCCAGGCGGCATTCTTCCCTGATCACCTCAGCAGTCTGTAAGCCCTATGAGTACTGCATCCTTACATCAACTGAGCCTATCCAGCCTTCAGGGACTAGCCCAAGCCTGTCTGCATCAACGCCTTACCCTACCGTTGACGATCGCTGATCTGACTTCCTATATTCCCGATGGCTTACTCGCTGACACCTTCAAGAGCCTGAACCATCTCAACACTCAAGGTTTCAGCCTTCCCCAAATAGGACTTCTCTTAGAAACGATCGCTCAAGAACGTCAGCTTACCCTCCACAACCGTCCCCCTCCCGAACTGGTGTGGACTGGACCAGAAGCACCCGGAACTGCCAGCCGGGATACACGGGTTGTCGTGCAGGAACTCTTTCAGAAAGCGCAGCATAGCGTTTTAGTGGCCACCTATGCCATAGACCAAAATGCGAAGGCGGATGCTTTATTTCAGGTCTTAGCCGATCGCATGGATGCCAATCCCAGCCTCACCGTCCAGTTCTTTATCAACTTGATACGCCCCCATAACAACACGGATCCTGAGAGCAAATTTATCAAGGAGTTTAACGAGCGTTTTCGCCGTAACCTGTGGCCTCCTGGTCAGCGCCTACCCCAAGTGTTTTATGACCCCCGCTCCCTGTCCACAGGCTCCGGTTCCAAAGCCTGCCTTCATACCAAATGTGTGGTCGTGGATGAAACCCATGTTTTCATTACCTCCGCCAACTTTACTGAAGCTGCTCACCACCGCAATATCGAAACGGGAATCCTCCTAAAAGATGGAGCGATCGCTAAAGCCCTGCAACAGCAGTTTAACAGTCTTGTTGCTCACAGTAAGCTACGCCCGTTGCCATAGCCCAAAATTCAGTTTTTACCAATGGTTTAAGTCCACTTAGAACGATCGCCAAGAACCCCATTCCTAAATGACCTCTTTAGAGTTGAAACACTAATGAAAAGTAAAGGTAAATGCCAAAGTAGAAAACAACGGACTAATCACCGTAAAGCTCTAAAGGCTATAATGACTATATGGCAATGCTTTTGAGAAATGGAGAATAGGAGACTCGAACCCCTGACCTCTGCGGTGCGATCGCAGCACTCTACCAACTGAGCTAATTCCCCTTTAATACCCATTCCCATTTATAGGGATAATGCCGTAATTTTACTGCGTAAAAGAACCACATCAGGGGCATTGACCAACGTTACCACAAAACCGCGATCGCTCAAATCTTTCAGAGTAGTTGCGGCTTTTTCCGGGCTAATGGTATGGGCCACCAACAAATAAACCCGTTGTTGATAGGCTACAACACCCACATTAGTTTTCACCCCTTGGAGAACATTACGCACCACCTCCAGCTGATTCAAAAAATCCACCAGTACAGCAAAACCTTCCCCCAATACCTTGGGTGTATAGCTCACCAGGGGTTTGACCCGGACAGGAACTGAGGGGGGAGCAATAAAAGCAGTTAAACCCACAGATTCATTAATTCGCTTTGCCCAATTCCTAGCAGACTCCAGACTAGGAAACCCCCCAATACGGGTTACAATATCTTTGGATTGGGTACAAGTCATGGCATTAAAACTGCTTGGTAAAACCCCTCGTACCTGTCGTTGCTTGTTGAAAGTATTGGTGATTACAATCAACACATGTTCACTCTCTCCAGGTGGCTTACAGGTAGGGAGAGATTGTCCCAGTGTGAGTGGAGCAATTCCCCCTAACCATAATAATCCCATGATCAATCTAAAGAAATAGTGCTTAGGGCGATATAGGAATAGGCTTAGCTTCACCATCACTACTCCACAATCCCAGCCCATAAAACCGAGGCTAGGGGTTCGGGTATGGTAGGGCTAGGAGCTTCGAATTCCCCAGTGATGACAAATTCTAGACGTAACTTCAACCAGGTAATAAATTGATGATTTGTAGAAACAATTGCCACATCTGGTTGAGGGCATTTTGCCTTTATTTCTGCAAACTCGGGGGCAGTTAAAAACATCGGTTGACGGACTATCCAAAAATCAATGGGCTTATTTTGTTTCTGATAATTGCGAGACCGCTCCCTAACGACTTCATCTAGAGGTTCCTCTTCGATTAAAAATTTCTCGCTAGCGATCAAGTAATAGTAGGTACTCATGGGAATTTGAAACCTAGAATAAATTGAATCTTTCTCTACCATAGTATACGTGATAGGGAACTTACCCAACCCCCTTAATCGCTTGTTTCATTTCATAGATTGCTCGTTCTAACCCCACTAATACGGCGCGACTGATGATACTATGTCCAATATTCAATTCCTCCATACCAGAGATTGCAGCCACCGGAGCCACATTCCAATAGGTGAGTCCATGCCCCGCATTGACTTGTAACCCATTGGCGATAGCGACCGCAGTGGCATTAGTCAGTATGATTAATTCTGATTCACGGTCTTTAGCATGGCTAGACTCAGCATACCGTCCAGTGTGTAGTTCAATTAACTGGGCTCCGATTGCCGAAGACGCTTCAATTTGGGCAATTTCAGGATTAATGAATACACTCACGGGGATTCCGCAGTCTTGGAGTTGATGAACGACATTTTGAATACGAGATGATTGATTCACAACATCTAAACCACCTTCTGTCGTTACTTCCTCCCGTCGTTCCGGCACTAGGGTGACATAATCAGGACGAATATCTTGGGCGATGGCTACCATTTCCTCAGTTGCAGCCATTTCCAGGTTCAGGTGGGTTCGAACCGTTTGCCGCAGCAGACGCACATCCCGGTCCTGAATATGACGGCGGTCTTCCCGGAGGTGAACCGTAATGCCATCGGCACCGGCTAATTCAGCCAGTACCGCTGCCCCAACTGGATCTGGTTCAATTGTACGACGAGCTTGACGAATCGTGGCAATATGGTCAATATTGACTCCTAAGGTTGGCACTGTACTTTTCGCTCCACGGTTCATTCACTGTAAAATTATAGTTATTATAGAAAACTGCCTATCCCTATGTCATCCCTGTCCAACTTCTCTTCTCCCCGCCACGTTCGGATAGCAGTGGTCGGTGATGTCCATGAAGCATGGGATGGAGATGACCCACAGATATTACAAAAATTAGGGATAGATTTAGTGCTATTTGTGGGTGACTTTGGGAATGAATCAGTGGCAACGGTGCAGGCCGTTGCCCAGATGCCCCTGCCCAAAGCAGTGGTGTTGGGCAATCATGATGCGTGGTACACCGCCTCTCCTTGGGGACGAAAAAAATCACCCTATGATCATCGAATGGAAGACCGGGTTCAGCAACAACTGGATTTATTGGGAAATACCCATGTAGGTTACGGAAAACTAGACTTTCCCCAATTGGGTTTCACCGTAGTGGGTAGCCGACCCTTTAGCTGGGGGGGACAAGAATGGAAGAATGAACAGTTCTATGGTGAACGCTATGGAATTCATACCTTTCAGGAATCCATTGATCGCATTTCAACAATCCTACAGACTGCCGCCAATAAAACCATCCTCTTTTTAGGTCATTGTGGACCCTATGGTTTGGGCGATCGCCCCGAAGATCCCTGTGGACGGGACTGGCAACCCCTAGGGGGAGATTATGGAGATCCAGACTTTGCCAAGGCTATCCATCAAGCTCGGCAGTCTGGGAAACGGGTTCCTTTGGTGGCATTTGGACACATGCACCACCAACTACGCCACCGTCCCAGCGGACATCGGACTATGTTTCATATTGATAGCCATGGGACATGCTATGTGAATGCTGCTGAAGTGCCCCGAATCAAACGGGGGGTTGGTTCTCCTTTGCATCACTTTATGATGGTGGAACTCAAGGATAATCACGTTATGATGGTGAGCCAAGCATGGGTTACAATTCATGGCAGAATCCATACAAGTCAACTATTATATTGCAGTAATCACCATTCTTCCCTGTGAATAGACTGCTATAAGGATTTAACAGGGGTGGTAGGGGCAAAGCCCCCAAGTAATTCAATTCCTATCCCTATGGAACCATCGCATTTTTTCTTACTTTAACTCCTGAATGCAAGTCTCTTTGTCAGCAGCAGAGTACCCCTGCCAAAAATCAGAATTAATTTCGTTAAAATAAAATCAGTCATGATGTCTTCATTATTTTCTAAGCTGATTAATTAATCTGAGTTATTCCTAACCACATCCCCCATATATTGTTTTAAATTTATTGATGTAAGCAAAGATTGAACCTATTCCTTTAAGTACCCTTCTTCCACCCAACAACACCTCACCTCCATGTTGCGAATTATTACCCAATGGTCTGATGCCCAGGTTGAACTCAAACGAATTTGCGGGCGCATTCACACTGATGACCAAATCATGCACAAAGAAGCGACAGTCCGAGATATTTTACAATCGGTAAAACGTCTGGGTAACAGAGCAGTACTCCACTACACTGAAGAATTTGATCAACTGACCCTCACTGCCGATGAATTACGGGTCAGTGGTGCTGAAATGGAAGCGGCGTATCATCAAGTTTCTAAAGAGTTACAAGATGCTATTCGATTAGCCAGTCAACAAATTGAAATCTTCCATCGGCAACGGGTACCTAGGAGTTGGGTGCAGTTCAATGACGATGATGTTGTGCTAGGAAAACGCTATACTCCTGTTGATGCCGCTGGCATTTATATTCCTGGGGGACAGGCTGCTTACCCCAGTAGTGTGCTGATGAATGCCATCCCTGCCAGGATTGCGGGAGTACGGCGCATTATCATGGTTACCCCAGCCAAGGGAACTAAAGCAGTGAACCCATCTGTTTTAGTTGCAGCCCAAGAAGCAGGTATTGAAGAAATCTATCGAATTGGGGGCGCTCAGGCCATTGCGGCTCTTGCCTATGGGACAGAAACCATTCCCAAGGTAGATGTGATTACTGGACCTGGTAACATCTACGTCACGTTAGCTAAAAAATTGGTCTATGGCACCGTTGGAATTGACTCACTTGCTGGTCCCTCCGAAGTTTTGATCATCGCTGACTCTTCAGCAAATCCAATTCATATCGCAGCCGATCTTTTGGCGCAAGCTGAGCATGACCCATTAGCAGCAGCTATTCTCATTACTACTGACCATTATTTAGCTACCCAAGTGACGATAGAAGTTGATCGTCAACTTGAAAACCATCCCCGTCGCCTGTTGACGGAGAAGGCGATCGCTCATTATGGCATCATTATTGTAGTTGACACCCTCAATCGTGCTGCCCAATTATCCAATGATTTCGCCCCTGAACACTTAGAGCTGGAAATTAATGAACCTTGGGATCTTCTTCCCCACATTCGCCATGCCGGTGCCATCTTTCTGGGATGTTCTACTCCCGAAGCAGTTGGTGACTACCTAGCTGGTCCGAACCATACTTTACCTACTTCCGGAGCTGCCCGATATGCATCGGCATTAGGGGTAGAAACCTTCATGAAATCCTCAAGTATTATTCAATATTCCCCCTTAGCTCTTCAAAAAGTCGCCCATGCAATTGAAATATTGGCAAAAACTGAAGGTCTTCCCTCCCATGGGGATTCTGTTCATTTTAGGATTGCCACCATAACCGGGTCGTCAACGGATGAATGATGATTCCCTTTACAGTCCTGAGATTGTTTTTGCAACTGCTTTTGCACAAAAGGAGGAACACCCAAACGAGCATTTGAATATAATCGTTCAAACTCTCGTTGATAATGGGCAGCGATGGTGGGGTTTTGCATCACTAATAAGGTTTCGTCATTAAGATGATTGGCTGCATCTGACCAGTTATGGGAACCCGTTATAACGGTTGTGCCATCCATCACAGCAAATTTATGGTGGAGCAGGTCACCTTGGGGCATGTCCGGTGTGCCCACCGTCTGAAGGGGATTAGTCCACGGACGGTTATTCTGTTCAGTGGTACATCCGTTGAATAGGGTTACTCCCATTAAATCTAGTCCTTCACTAAAAGGACGATATAAAAAACCAGCATCAACCAAAAGACGGATAGCAACACCACGACTCTGAAGAGATTGGAGTTGATTGGCAATGGATTGATCAGAAAATACAAATAATGCCATATCCACAGCATACTGGGATCGCGCTAAAGTATTGGCAATGAACCCATTAACAGTTTTATCCCAAGGTAACGTTGGACTTGCTGGAGAAAATTGTACCCACACTAGGCTTTTGCCAATTGTAACCGCTTGGGGGGGACGGTAGGGCTTTTTAACCCCAAAACGTCCCTGACTGGGAGTCTGCACAGTGCCATCCCCCCACATCAGGTTAAACTCAACTGTAAATAGAGCTGACAATGGAACACTATCGATTTTAACCAGATTATTGGCATTCCCCCGACTGTCAGGGTTGGCGAAGTCGCCATGAAAATCAGAAAGGGTAAAATTAGCTGAACTGACAATTGTATACCGACCATCAATAACTAAGAATTTATGATGTTGCAAGCCACTGCCCTGGGAGCCGTCAGATGTATCGTCTTTCCAGGGAATGTCTGATCCTTGCAGGATGATCAAAGCATCTCTTTGCTGAATTTCATCAGGACTGATGTGTCCATTATGATCCTGATCCAACAGTTGCATCCCTTCCTGATAACGGGCACGCTGACGCGGTTGGAGTTGGGCAACTTGGGAAGCACTGTAACTGCTCCAGGGACGACTGTAGGTATTTTCTAAAATTACCCGCACTCGTACCCCAGATCGATGACGATCTCGCAGGGCTAGGGCAATTGGGGGCGATCGCAATTCCTGTACGGCTACATCAATGGATGAAGTTGCCTGACCAATTGCTTCAACAATGACTTGCTCTAGATTATCTCCCATCCTTTGGTGAAGGCGATAGGGATCAGTATAATTTGAAGCGACTGATTGATTAAAATACACTTGGATAAATGGATCTTGAGGGAGAGGAGTCAGTTTGACAGGATAGATGGGAACCATCTGACAACTAATCCCGCCCAAGCCAATCAACCCCAGCTTCACCCAATTCAGCCATTGTTTCACTGGATTGCTCACCGTTCTCTTCCATTGAATATGAATAATGAATAAGTTACCCAATCCAAAATCAAAAAGTAACTATGCAGTCAACAAAATCAGTCAAATTCTCCCCAACCGATAGGGCTGGGCTCCCTGGAATCCCCACAAATCGGGAGGGTTGGCTGGGGTGGGTAAAATCTCCGATTTAAATAACCTGTAGGTATAAAACAACCAATGGGGAAAAG
>CAIUCS010000149.1 GCA_903897715.1 uncultured Synechococcales cyanobacterium | reverse complement strand
TGGGCAAGCCCCCGCGAAGTATTAAATGTGTTTCAAGCAGAAGGTGTGGGTTGTCATATTATCACGGCAACCCACGATATATTAAAAAAGCTTTCCATTGTGGGAAAAGACTTAGAACTGTTTTCCCTCGAAACCGTAAAAATGTTTTATGATGATGGGTGCCTAGCTGGTTATAAGATTAACGATTTTTGAGGTAAGTTTTATTTTTCATGGTGTGCTATTTGTCCAGAGGGTTTGTAGCCACTATTAAATTTCATGGTGTTTACGAACCGTAGTTTTAATTTCCTCGAATAGACTTAATCTAACCTGATTATTTAGCTAAATAGTCTTTATTAATGCCAAATTTCTTAGAAGGATTTATCTACACTTGACTAATAAACTCGTCAGCATCATTCACTCAAATCTTCTATCGCTTTCTTAATAACTTAACTCCCTCTTCAAGTCTGCAATGACTGAATAATGCTCATTGTCAACTTCACCTGGGATGATACCCCTTTTTGGTAAGTCCTTTTCGTTGTTGTTGATGGTTATGCCCTTACCTCAGGTACTGTCCATGTTCCCCTTACCCCTTTATGGTTGGCATAAATCATTTGGTGAATTGCTACATGGCAGATTTGAATTGGCGTTTACCATTTTTGATTGACTAATAATGACTTACCAAACTAAAGCACAGACTGTTTTTGTTTCAGGAAGTTTTAATGTACTCCACCCAGGACATCTAAGATTATTACGATTTGCTAAAGAATGTGGAAATCATTTGATTGTAGGAGTATTTAGCGATCGCTTGGCTGGTAAAGCTGCACTCATAGCAGAAAAGTTCCGCCTGGAAATGGTCAAAGCAAATACTTGGGTGGATGAAGCATTTTTACTGGACGAACCTATAACCGACTTATTAATGCGTTTAAAGCCTGACATAGTGATTAAAGGTAAAGAACATGAAAAACAACTTAATCCTGAGTCGTCAGCCTTAGAAACCTACGGGGGGAAGTTACTATTTGGCTC
Source organism: uncultured Synechococcales cyanobacterium (assembly GCA_903897715.1). GTDB lineage: Bacteria > Cyanobacteriota > Cyanobacteriia > CAIUCS01 > CAIUCS01 > CAIUCS01. Next base: position 4,437 of record CAIUCS010000149.1, on the reverse strand, counting down.
AGGTGAAGTTATTTTTTCTTCACTAGATTTGATTTATAACGAATTTTATAAGTTAAATTTAAATACTATTTCTATCCCAGAAGACTATTTAGTCCGTCATGGACTAAACCAATCTAGCTTAGTTAAACGGGTGGAGAAGTTTGTTAATCTCCGAGTCTGTGTCGTGGGAGATTTAATTATTGATGAGTACATTACTTGTCAACCCCTAGGGATGTCCCAAGAGGATCCAACGATTGTCGTTACTCCAATTGATACTACCCGGTTTGTTGGGGGAGCAGGCATTGTAGCTGCTCATGCTGCTGGTCTGGGTGCCCATGCATCCCTAATTTCCATTACCGGTGCTGATACAATTCAAAGGTTTGCTGAGGAAGGACTGAAAAGTTATGGGGTTGATGCCCATTTAATTTGTGATGAACACCGACCTACTACTCTTAAACAGCGGTTTCGAAGTAAGGGTAAAACGTTACTTAGGGTAAGTCACTTACACCAAGATTCCATCAGTGTTGAACTACAGTCAAAGGTATTAAAAGCCGTTGAAAACAAATTAGAAAATACTGACCTGTTAATATTTTCTGATTTTAACTATGGCTGTTTACCTCAACCCCTCATTGATAAAATTATAGCTTTGGTCAGTGGTAGAACTATAATGATGGCTGCTGATAGCCAATCTTCTTCTCAAATTGGCGACATTAGTCGTTTCATGGGGATGGACTTGGTAACACCGACGGAACGAGAGGCTCGATTGAGTACCCGAAATTCTGAAGATGGTTTAGTTACCTTGGCTGAGCAATTGCGGCAACGTTCAAAGTCTAAAAATATTTTACTCAAATTGGGGGAAGAAGGGGTACTGGTTCATGCTGGTCATACCTATCATGATCAATCAGAAGGTTGGCTTACGGATCAAGTTCCAGCTCTCAACAGATCTGCTAAGGATGTTGCAGGAGCAGGGGATTCTTTGTTAGTAGCAAGTGCTCTAACCTTAGCGGCAGGAGGGACTATTTGGGAATCTGCCTTTTTAGGCTCTTTGGCAGCGGCCATACAGGTGGGACGGGTGGGAAATATCCCAGTCCTTGTCGAAGAATTATTCAATGAATTAAGTAGATGAAAGCTATTCTCTTGGCAGCTGGATTCGGTAGCCGCCTACGTCCCTTAACTAATAATATTCCCAAATGTTTGGTACCCATTCACGGTAAGCCTTTACTAGAAATTTGGCTAGAACGATTGGCGGCGGTTGGAATCAGTTCTTGTTTGGTTAATACCCACTATCTGGCCGATCAAGTAGTTGATTTTATTGCTTCAAGTCCCTTCTGTAAACACGTAACCTTAGTTTATGAACCTACCTTACTGGGTACCGCCGGTACTCTGAATGCTAATTTAGATTTTTTACAAGGTGAGGATGGTTGGTTAATCCATGCAGACAACTATTGTCTGGCAGACTTTCAAGAATTTTTAAATGTCCATCAACATCGTCCTAAGGAATGTTTGATGACAGTCATGGCTTTTCGTACATTAACGCCACAGTCCTGTGGAATTTTAGAATTGAATGACCAGGGTATCGTAGTTGGTTTCCATGAAAAGGTCTCAAATCCTCCAGGAAATCTAGCCAGCGGAGCTGTTTATTTGTTGTCATCTGAATTTCTAAATAATTACCCTTCCCAGATGGGTAGGATGAAGGATTTTAGTACAGAGGTTATTCCTACGCAAATTGGTAAAATCTTTTGCTATGAGACCCAGAACCTATTCATTGATGTTGGTACACCGGAGAGTTATAAACAGGCAAATCGTGTAAGAAATTATGACCTTCGTTCCCAAGTCTCGTAGCTTATTGTTAGATCGAGATGGAGTCATTAATCTTGATCTGGGTTATATTCATCGACCTGAAGATATGGTCTTTGTAGAAGGTATTTTTGATCTTTGCTGCTATGCTTATGATTTAAACTACCAAGTTGTGGTAATCACCAACCAATCCGGTATCGGGCGCGGTTACTATTCAGAAGCTGATTTTGAGTTGTTAACTGGTTGGATGAAAGATGTTTTTCAGGAACATGGTTGTCCCCTTACTCAAGTTTATTTTTGTCCTTACCATCCTACGGAAGGGGTGGGGGTCTATCGCCGCGAATCTACATGGCGTAAACCAGCTCCAGGGATGATATTAGCAGCAGCTCAGGATTTAGGCTTGGATCTGGTGAATTCAGTCTTGGTTGGAGATAAGCCATGGGATATTGAAGCTGGTCAAGCTGCGGGTGTAGGCTGTAACCTTCTCTATGTTGGGGAAAATCCTGAATTTAATTGGGGTATGCCTACTGCTACTGTATCCCACTTATCTCAAGTCAAATTTTACTTACAGTAAACTATCTCTATGAACAGTTTTATTGAAAATTATATTGAACGTTTAAAATATGCTTTGGATCAAAACGCAATGAATTTAATTTCAGAGTTGGGTCAAGCATTAAAAAATGCTTGGTATCAACGAAAAGTTGTTTACTTATGTGGTAACGGTGGGAGTGCAGGAAATGCGATTCACTTAGCGAATGATTTGATTTATGGAGCGGGAATGCGAGTAGGTTTGGGGCTACGGGTGGAGGCTTTGAGTGCAAACCCAGCAGTCATTACTTGTTTAAGTAATGACTTAGGCTACGATGAAGTGTATGCACAACAATTACGAGTGAAAGGGGAAAGTAAGGATGTGTTAATTGTTCTGTCTGGCAGCGGCAATTCCCCTAATGTTGTTAAAGCATTGGAAGTAGGGAATCAATTGGGGATGATTACCTGTGGTATTTTAGGTTTTTCTGGTGGTAAATGCAAAGAGTTGGCTCAGATTCCCATTCACTTTCCGGTTAATGATATGCAGATTGCTGAAGATTTACAATTAATTGTAGGACATATTTGTATGCAATGGTTATGTGAAGTCTTAATAAAAGATGGGGAGTTACAATCTTCATCCTCTAATGAGAGGTTCATTGCATGAAATGTTTGGTTACTGGGGGAGTAGGTTTTAGCTGAAACTGTCTAAAATAATTGCCTGAATCTAGAATCCGCCAATTATATTTCCCTGGGCAACAGGGTTATCTCATGGTAAAAAATTATCGTAATGAACAAGAAATCTTTATTCTTGAGTGTTGGAGGTTAATGGCTGAATATTTTTTTGATGTGTGGGAATAGATCTGGTTGTACGACTATTTTGGTTATTATGGAATTTATGACTTTATTTTTTTTGAATAAAATAGGATTTACATATTAACCTAATTGATCATATTTAATTTCAAGGATATTTTGTGAAAGCTTTATCATCAACTCGTGAAGAGATTTACTTGGGTGGTTTTCCGATTTTACTAAGGAAATGTAATACCTTTCTCCAGTTTTTATTGAATAAAGTTTTTTTGATTCTCAATGCACCATGGGTAATACCTGTTATAGTGTTAACTTCACTGATTAGACCTTGGTATCTAATCCGCTTTGGGACTTTTAGGAATGAACGGATTGGTCATTTTACCGCTGATGCAGGTCATCACTACGCCCGTCGAGCAGTCAGTTCATCCCATGGTATAGACTTTTATTGGTTACCAAAAGGTCAAAGTAGCAATCTTTTTTTTGACAAGTTAGTTAGACGAAACTTTATTGTCTCACCATGGGTCTATTACGTATATCAATGGAATTCACGTTTACCACTGAGTGCCCCCCATTGCTTACCAAGTTCTACAACTGGTAGTCGTGATGTTGAAGGAGTACTGGAAAAATCACCTGAAATGTTACCCTTTCTTCCAACTGAAGATTTGGCTGCCCAAGAGTGGTTAAAAAAACAAGGATGGAAACAAGGAGAACCTTATATCTGTTTATTAGTGCGGGATAGTAGTTATTTGGCAACTGATCCACTGCATAATAAAACGAATTGGGAATACCACAACTATCGCGATTCTGACATTGCTACCTATGTTGAGGCATCGGAGTGGTTGGCAAATCAAGGTGTATGGGTCTTAAGGATGGGAAAAGTTATGGCTAAGCCAATACCCACTAATCATCCTCGTGTTATTGACTACGCCTTTCATCCAGATAAAAGTGACTTTTTAGATATTTGGTTATTTGCTCACTGCAACCTTTGTATTTCTACTAGTAGTGGTCCAGATATGGTTAGTGATATTTATCGAAGACCACTACTCTTCATTAATTGTCTTTCACCTCTTTCTAACCTAGTTTCTTGGAGTAATGCCATTCAGGTGCCTAAACACTTAGTCTGGAAGGAAACAGGACGGTACTTAACATTAGTTGAACATCTTCAAAATTCATGGTCTTATACCAAACAATATGAGCAAGCTGGAATTGAGATAATTAATTTATCATCCCATGAGATTCTATTAGCAGTACAGGAGGCTTGGTTGACTATAGAAGGGAAATGGGTAGAAAGTGACTATAATACTCAGCGACAGGAACGATTCTGGG